>JBEDKG010000084.1:0-7251 GCA_041172205.1 Actinomycetota bacterium
AACGTTTCTGAAGACATGGACCTCAGCCGTGGTGAGACCTTTGGACCGGTCGTTGCAATCTACAAAGTTGCCACCGATGCCGATGCCATTTGGAAGGCGAACGACACCGACTACGGTTTGAACTCAAGTGTTTGGGGCGGAGCCGCGGCTCTGAAGGCGGCACCTCAGCTGGAGTCGGGTACCGTTACCGTCAACGAGGGTTTTAGTGCCAGCTTTGCTTCGCACGATGCACCGATGGGTGGCATGAAGACTTCCGGTGTCGGTCGTCGTCATGGTCGCCAGGGTCTGCTCAAGTACACGCAGCCTCAAACCATTGCCGTGCAAAGACTGATCGGCATTGCTCCGATTGGTAAACAGACCAACCAAGCATTCGCAAAGTTGGTAACCGCCCTTCTAGGAGTTTGGAACCGAATCAGATGAGTTTTAAAGTTTCTCTCAGTGGCGCTCGCGCTCTAATCACCGGTGGCGCCTCAGGACTAGGACGTCAGCTGGCTATTCAATCCGCTGCCAAGGGCTCGCACGTAATCATCTGGGACATGAACCTGGACGCCGCCAAGAAGGTCGTTGACGAGATCACCAAGTCTGGTGGAACTGCCGAGGCGCACAAGCTGGACATCACTGACCGCGACGCTGTGAACAAACTGGCGCTTAAGGTCGGTGCAGTTGATGTGTTGTTCAATAACGCTGGCGTGGTTTCTGGCGACTGGTTCCTAGATCTAGACCCAGCCTCGATTGAACGTACCTACAAGGTCAACGTTCTTTCGCTCTACTGGATGACCCAAGCATTCCTGCCAGCGATGGTTCAGGCAAACCACGGTTGCGTGGTTACCATCTCAAGCGCTTCCGGCTTGCTCGGTGTTGCCAAGCTCACCGATTACGCGGCCAGCAAGTTTGCAGCGTTCGGTTTCATGGAATCGTTGCGCTCGGAACTTCGTATGAAGCGTAGCTCAGTGAACACTTTGACCGTATGCCCTCACTACATTGGCACCGGAATGTTCGATGGAGTTCGCTCCAAGTTCCCAAGGTTGCTCCCCATTCTCGAAGAAGCCAAGGTTGCTGCCAAGATTTTGGCATCGGTTGAAAAGGGTAAGGCTCAACTGGTCATGCCTAAGTTTGTGAACGTTATTCCTGTGACTCGCATTTTGCCGATTCGAGCATTCGACAGGGTAACCGACTTTTTCGGCGTCAACCGAACCATGGACCACTTCCGCGGTCGTCAGAAGTAACTACTTAGCGTTTTTCAAGAATTCTTCGACGCGGTCGCGGCCGAGTCCGTCGAAGTATTTCAAAGCCTGTGCAGAAAGTTCGCTGCGAAGTTTTTGGTCGGTGAGCAGGCTCGAAATTTGCGCCGCAAGTTCGGCAGCCTTTTCGTTGCCGGCGCCTGACAAGTTGTTGGTAAGTGTGAGTCCGTGTTCGGCAATCTGGTTCAGTGAGAACTCCTGGTTATCCACTACCGAAAGCAGTAGGGCCGGAACCCCAAGACTGCAAACATCCCAAGCGCTGGTTCCAGCCGCCGAAATGACCACATCCACACCCTCGTAGTATTCGGTAAGTTTTGGGGTCAACCCAATTACCGAAACTTTAGGGGCGTTGGCGCCGAGCGCATTTTGAATCGCTGCGTGTGAACTATCGGGAGCAATGAAAGTTGCCTCAAACTGAGCCTCGACCAACGACAGCGCCTTGGCCAGAAGGGGGCTGAACCCGTAAGGGTCGGAGCCACCAAGGAAAACCAAAACCTTAGGTGGGTTGCCCACGATGAGCTCCGGGTGTGCTCGTTTGTGCTCAAGCACGCCATCGCGAACCAGCGCAAAGCTGCTACCGGCCAAGAGTTTGGATTCCACTTCTGAAGGCCAAGCCAACTTTTCGGAAAACAGGTTGGTGTCCAGATAAGCGCTCGCGGTGATGCCTCGAGCGTCGCCGTCTACAATCGCCAAGACCCGAAGCTCTTGGTTGACTGCACTAATTTGTTCCGCAGGAATTTGGTAAGAATCAACAATCAGCCAGTCTGCTGGGAAACCGGCAAGTTGATCGGTAGAAAGTTCATCGGCAGTAACTCGAAATACTTCTACTTCCGATGCCGAAATGGCTGATTCCAACCACGCAATTTCAGAAGAGTTTGTGAAGAGCCCAACGCGGTGGCCCTTCTGCAGTAGTTTTTCGGCGAGCGACAGACAGCGCATGACGTGCCCGGTTCCTTGAACCACTCCGGCATCGGCACGAATCGCGAAAATCAATGCCCGTCCTCAATCAGGATTCGTTCTGGGTGACGCTCGAGCAACGACAGAATGTCGGAACTGTCGAATTCCGGTTTGGCCGGGTAGAGCTCGCCGTAAACCCAGAGCGCAAAGTCGTAGTCTTCCGGATTGTCAACGGTCCAGCGCAGGTGGCTGTTATCGGCCGCACCCGCGTAGTTGGTCAGGGTGAATTCACCAGGACGCTTGTAGAAACCGAGCGTCACGTGCTCGTGTTCGTCATCGGAAAGATCTAGGGCTGAAAGCCGATCCAGGGCCGCCACGGTAAACACCTCGGCGTCCAAACCGCGCGGAAAAGTTCTGGAAATCACGTTCGAGGTGTAGTCCACTTCGGTTGCAACGTGTTGCTCAATAATTGCGTCGATAACGGCTGGGTCGGTCAGCGGGCAGTCGGCGGTCAATCGCACTATGTGGGTAGGGTTCAGTTCGGTTCTCAACGTTTGAAAGCGCGAAAGCACGTCGTCCAGTGAGCCTCGGAAAACTCGGTATCCTGCCTGCTCAACGGCTGCAGCCAAAGGGTCGTCGCTGGTTTCGGTGGAAGTGGCAACTACGATTTGGTCAATCAACTTGCTTCGTGAAATTCGCTCAAGCTGGCGAATCACCATCGGCTCACCGAGAACATCTTTGAGAACTTTGCCTGGCAATCGAGTCGACGACATGCGAGCCTGAATCACTGCGAGAATCATGGACACCTCTGCCTGCTTAGGACTCATAAAAAGCCCTTATGTTAGGCTCAATCTAGTCAATATTGCCTGAATAGATGCGGAAAAACATGTCAATTCTGAAGAATTCGACCATTCTGATCACCGGTGGAACCGGTTCGTTTGGTAAAGCGTTCATTGAGTACGCTCTAGCTAACCTCGAGCCGAAGAAGATCATCATCTTCAGCCGCGACGAACTGAAGCAGTACGAAGTTCGTCAGCTTTTCAACAACGACTCACGTCTTCGCTTCTTTATTGGCGACATTCGCGACCAGCACCGTCTAGGCCGTGCCATGCACAATGTTGACTACGTGGTTCACGCGGCTGCCCTAAAGCAGGTAGACACCGCTGAGTACAACCCGTTCGAGTTCGTTCAGACCAACATCATCGGTTCGCAGAACGTCATCGAAGCTTCGATTGACGCTGGCGTAAAGAAGGTCGTTGCGCTTTCAACCGACAAAGCATCGAGCCCACTAAACCTTTACGGTGCAACCAAGTTGGCCGCCGACAAGCTTTTCCAGTCGGGAAACCACTACGCCGCAAGCTACGTAACCCGCTTCAGTGTGGTTCGCTACGGAAACGTAATGGGTTCTCGTGGCTCGATTGTTCCTTTCTTCAAGAAGCTAGCTGCCGAAGGTCAGTCACTTCCTATCACCGACAACCGCATGACCCGCTTCTGGATCACTCTTCCTGAAGCTGTTCAGTTCGTGGTTGACTCATTCGACCGCATGGTTGGTGGCGAACTTTACGTTCCAAAGATTTCATCGATGCGCATCATGGACTTGGTTGAGGCCATTGCTCCTGGTTCAAAGACCCACGAGATCGGCACCCGCCCAGGCGAGAAGCTTCACGAGGAAATGATTTCGGAAGACGACTCACGCCGCACCCTAGACCTTGGTGACCGCTACGTAATTCTTCCAACCATCGCCGAGTGGGGCTTTGTTGCTCCTAAGGGTGAACCGGTTACCGACGGTTTCGCGTACCGTTCAGACACCAACCCAGAGTGGTTGAGCGTCCAAGACATGCGCGACCTTCTCGAAGAGGCGTAAGTCTCGTGGCCATTCCGTACGGTCGTCACTCAATTGACCAGGCAGACATCGACGCGGTTGTCGAGGTTCTGAAGGGCGATTGGCTTACCACCGGACCGAATGTAACCAAATTTGAAGCGGAAATCGCAAAGCGCTCTGGCACCTCAGACTCCGTCGTAGTTTCAAACGGAACCGCTGCTCTGCACGCCGCCTACCGTGCAGCTGGCATCAAGGCCGGCGATGAAGTTATCACCACACCAATGACCTTCGCAGCAACCGCCGCAGCGGCTATTGCCGAGGGCGCCAAGGTTGTATTCGCAGATATCGATTCAGACACCGGAAACATCTCGGTTGAGTCGGTTGCCAGCCTGATCACTCCGCGCACCAAGGTAATTGCCGGAGTTGACTATGCCGGTCACCCAATCGACATCGACGAACTGAAGAAGCTTGCCCACGACAATGGCGCACTACTAGTTGAAGACGGCGCTCACTCGATTGGCTCTACCTACAAGGGTCGCCCAGTTGGATTAGACGCCGACCTCACGACGTTCTCGTTCTTCCCAACCAAGAACCTGACCACCGGTGAAGGTGGCGCCGTGGTTTCACCTCGCGCCGACCTACTCGACCGCGCTCGCAAGTTCCGCATGCACGGACTGGTTCGCGACAAGTCACTTCAGCGTTACCCAGACGAAGGCGACTGGCACCAGGAGATCCACGAGGTCGGTTTGAATTACCGTCTTCCAGACATCCTTTGCGCTCTCGGTTCATCGCAGTTGGAGCGCCTAGACAGCTTCAAAGCTAAGCGTCGCCACATTTTCGAGGCGTACCAAGCAGCCTTCGCTGACCTGGACGGCGTGATTCTGCCAACCAAGCGCGACTACGTTGACCCAATCTGGCACCTTTACCCAATTCGCGTGCCAGCCAACGAACGCAAGCGCATCTTCGACTACATGCGAGCCAACGGAGTGATCGTTCAGGTGAACTACATTCCGGTTTACTGGCACCCAGCGTTTGAAGACATGGGCTACAAGCGCGGACTCGCACCGGTTTCAGAAGAGTATTACCGCGGCGAGATTTCGCTACCGATGTATGCAGATCTCAGCGAGGCAGATCTGGCTCGCGTTATTGAAGTTTTCCGCGAAGCCGTCCTGGCCTAATTAGAGGTATTTCACTAGCGAAAGCACATCGCCATCGGCGGTTATGTCGTAGCCGGCCTTTTTGAAAATCGCAATCGAGGCAGGGTTCGTAGCCTTAATCTGAGCCAAAATCCGGTCCAGCCCAAGTTCCTGTTTTGCCCAGGCAGCTGCAAGTTCGAGAAGAAGTCCACCGATTCCTTGCCCGCGTTTGTCGGGGCTGACCGTAATTGAGATTTCAGCGGTGTCGTCGATGTCGTCGAAGCGCACGGTTCCAAAGCTCTCGTTGCCATCGCTTGCGACCAAAAGGTGCCTGGCAGGGTTTTCAAGCACCGAATTAAACCAACGAACGTGGTCTTCCCAGGCCACTGGCTCCGAAACAAGACTCATTGCAACTGTTGTTGGGTCGTTGCGCCATTCGAAGAGCTGGCGACAATCTTCCTGTGATGCCAAACGCAACGCAATAGAATTAGCCAAGGTCACCTCAATAAAAGGAACATATGAGCCCCAAGTCTAACGCCGACAGCGGAAAACCATTCATCATCGCTGAGATTTCCGGCAACCACAACGGCAACCTTGAGCGTGGCCTGGAGATTGTGCGAGCAGCTGCCGCAGCCGGCGCCAGTGCCGTAAAGATTCAGACCTACACCGCAGACACCATCACCCTTCCGGTTAGCACTCCGGCGTTCAAGGTGAGCGAAGGACACGAACTTTGGGGTAACAAAACCCTTTACGAGCTTTACGAAGAAGCCCACACCCCTTGGGAATGGCACAAGCCGATCTTCGACCTAGCCAAAGAGCTTGGCATGCAAGCGTTCAGCACTCCGTTCGACGAGACCGCGGTTGACTTCCTGGAGTCGCTCGATGTTCCGCTTTACAAGATTGCTTCACTCGAAATCGTTGACCTACCTCTAATCAAGCAGGTTGCTCAAACTGGTAAGCCGATGATTCTTTCGGTCGGCACCGCTTCAATTGGTGAAGTGGCCGATGCCGTGGAGGCCGCCCGAGACGGCGGATGCACCGACCTAACCCTGCTTGCCTGCACCAGCTCGTACCCGGCTAAGCCAGAAGACGCGAACCTGTTGCGCATTCCAGCCCTAGCTGAGATTTTCAACGTCAAGGTTGGACTATCTGACCACACGCTAGGAATTGGTGTCTCGGTTGCTGCAGTGGCGCTGGGAGCTACCGTGATTGAGAAGCACGTAACTCTTCGTCGTGCCGATGGTGGCGTGGACTCAGCGTTCTCGCTAGAGCCAGAGGAACTAAAGGCTTTGGTCGACGAATGTAACGCGGCTCATGTTGCTCGAGGTTCGGCACACGTCTGGACCACCAAGGCTGAAACCGAATCACTTCGCCTGCGCCCTTCGCTTTACGTAACCAAGTCGGTCAAGGCTGGCGAACTAATCTCGCACGAGAACGTTCGCTCGGTTCGTCCTGCCGGCGGTCTTCCACCGAAGGATCTGCCACTAGTGATTGGTCGACACTTCTCCCAGGACGCCGAAATCGGCACACCTGTGGACTGGTCGCTAATTAACGACTAACCCTTTGGGTTTACTTTTACGTCTTCCGGCTTGAAACGCGGGGCAGCAAAGGAATTCGCCTTGTCGTCGCTTGGGTAGCCAAGCGCAACTCCGTAGAGCAGTTCGTAGCCGTCTGGTACGTCGAATTCTGAACGCACGATGTCGTCGTAGATCGAAAGTGCACCTTGAGCACAGGTGCCGAGGCCACGAGCGTGGGCACCGAGCATTAGATTCATCACGAACATCCCCGCATCATTCGCGGAGAACTTGCCCAGGCTGGTGTGGGTGAGAATGAACAACTCAACCGGGGCACCGAAGAACTCGTAGTTTCTAGCCCAGGCGGCGTCTCGGGCGACTCGGTCTTTGCGGTCGATGCCTAGGTGCGCAAACAATGCCGCGCCAACCCGCTGCGCGCGGGGCAGTAGAGCTGGAACGTAAGGCTTGGCAACCAGCGGGTTACTGGTAGGAAGGCCTTTGCGAGTGAACAGAAGCTTGAACTGACCCCACTTGCTGGAACGAACCGGCGCCACAATCTCCCAGCGGGCCATGAACTCAGCACTGATCCGGTCACGCACGTCGCCGGTGGCTACAGCGACCATGATTGGTCTGGTGTTCGA
>JBEDKG010000085.1:0-3410 GCA_041172205.1 Actinomycetota bacterium
TTACCGTGAGCTCGGTCCAGGTAAATCGGGAAGCCACCAGCCTTCTTGTTCATCCAGGTCATAGGAACTCGACCAAAAAGATTGTTTGCCGACTCATAAGCAGCCAACGACTTTGGGTTGCGCTCGCAGAAAAGTGCCTGCTCGGCTTCAAAAAGGGATGAAAGGCGATTGCGGTCAATCATGAATAACTCCAACTCAAGGGTCCCCCGCCAAAGCTACTTTGCTTCGACTACTGCCCGAATCCAGAGGATATTCGCTTCTAGTTTCCCAGAAAGTTTTCCTACATTGTGGTTTTCTTCGAAAGAGTTTGAGAGGACGGCTATTCCTATCTTGAAGGCTAGGCTAAGAGCATGCTCTCGCGACTGATAACCATCTCCAGACCGGTTCTTTGGATCAACACCATCGGCACCACCATGATGGGCCTTTGGCTCACTGGTTCGCTCTGGAACTGGAATGCGTTGCTAATTCTGATCTGGGTTACGTTCCCCTTCAACCTATTGATTTATGGAATCAACGACATCTTTGACCAGGAAACCGACAACATCAACATTCGCAAGGGTGGCTTTGGCGGCGCCAAGATTGACCCGAAAGAGGTTCCTTGGATTGCCTGGGGCGTTTCACTTTCAAACCTCCCTTTCCTCATTTACTTCGCCATGGTTTTCCCACTGGATGCAAACATTTGGATGTGGGCATACAGCCTTACCTTCCTTTTCTACTCGGCTCCCCCAGCGCGAGTCAAAGGTCGTCCGTTCTTAGACTCGATCAGCAACGCTGACTATGCGTTCCCGCTGGCATTCGTTCCATTGGCGTTGGGCTTCACTCCAAACTGGTTGGCCGTTTTCGCTCTCATGGCCTGGAGTCTTGCCAAGCACACCTACGACGCAATCCAGGACATTGAGGAAGACGCATTCGTTGAAATCAATACCACAGCGGTTTATCTGGGCGCCAAGAAGTCACTCGTTTGGGTTGGATTCTGGTGGTTAGTCTCCACGGTCCTCTTCGCATTCGTAAACATTCCTTTGGCAATCGCTAACGCAGCCTATGCAGGCTGGCTCATCTGGCTGATTCAGAAGGACGACTCTGGAGACAACGCTAAGCGCGTCTATAAGTACTCGGTTGCCTACCCTTACGTAGTCGGTACCGTCGCCGGCGTCCAGCTCGTCGCCGCGCTCGTCTTTGGGATGCTAAATCATTGAGTAAAAAAATTGTCGTGGTTGGTGCCGGCCTCGGCGGTCTCACCGCGGCCGCACTTTTAGCCAAAGCAGGACACGATGTCACCGTCCTAGAAAACAACAGTTGGATCGGCGGTAAGTCTAGGCGCATTGAAGTAGCCGGTCAGAGAATCGACACCGGTCCATCACTAATTACATTTCCCGAGGTGCTCGAGGAGCTGTTCAACCGCTACGACAAACTCGGCGCAAAAAGTGACGCAAAGAAAATCGCACATCTCACTTTGGAAAAACTTCCTGAGGTTGGCCGCTACTTCTACCGGGATAAGGTTGTGAACCTGCCCGTTGAAGAGGGACACGAATGGTTCGCTGCTTGGAAACGCTTCGATGACATCCATGGTGCGCTAAGCCCAGAAATCACAAAGCTTCTAACCACCAGCCCCTTCTCAATGGGCACCTTGAAACCTGTTGGTGCACTTACTAAAAACTACGGACTACGACTTTCAACATCTTCCTATCTAAAGGGTTTGAAGTGGCTTCCGGATGGGCTTCGCGAAATTATCGCCATCCACACCCTAAATGCGGGCATCTCACCTGAGCGAACGCTCGCCCTCTACGCGACCATGCCAGCGGTTATGGCGCGTGAAGGCATCTCGGTTCCGGTCGGTGGCGTTTACGAAATCGCACTAGCACTCGGACGAATGGCGACCAAGGCTGGCGCCAAAATCCTTACTAACACGCGAGTCACCTCGATTCGAAAAGGCTTAGTTCAAACCAGCGCTGGAGACTTTCCAGCCGACGTGGTGGTTGGCGCTACCGATGCACAGGTAATGTCGAGACTCTTGGGTAAGAAACCTAACCTGAAATCAAAAGCTTCCTGCTCCGGAGTGGCACTTTTCGTAACACTGAAGGAACCATTTCCAGCGAACACAGTCACTCACTCAGTCATCATGCCAAGAAACCCAGAGGCTCTTCACAATTCACTAGACGCCAAAGCAGTTCCAACGGAAACCATGGCGTTCCTGAACTACTACAAACCTGGTCACATCTACCCAAACACCAAAGCAACCGCAGCAATCTTGCTCACTGCACCAGCCAATGGTGAAAAGTTTGAACTTTCCGATCCGTTCATTCAGAACGAGCTAAAGCGAATCAGCAAAATGATTGGCCTAGATTTCAACATCGCCGAACTTATCGAGGATTACAAAATTCTCGATCCTTCATACTTCGCCGAGTTCGGAGCCAATGGAGGCTCCCTATACGGTTCGACTAGAACCATCTGGTCTGGAGGACCCTTCCACTTCCCCACCTATAACTCACTCTTCCAACCTTGGCTTTGGAGAGTTGGCGCCTCGGTTCACCCAGGCGGCGGAGTTCCTGCAGTAATTGGCGGTGCAATGATTTCCATGTCAATGCTGCTCAAACGAATCGGCTCTAAATGAAGATGAAGTTTCTTGGAAGAGTACTTCTAGGTTTAGCCCTCATGTTCGCTGGCACCGGCCATCTCACCTTCGCTCGGCAAGAGTTTCAAAACCAAGTTCCAAGCTGGGTTCCAGCCGATCCCGACTTCGTTGTCATCGCCTCCGGCTTAGTCGAGATCGCGCTCGGGTTTGGTCTTGTATTCCTACCCAAACTTCAAAAACAATTCGGTATGGCCGCAGCGCTCTTTTTCCTCGCTGTCTTCCCAGGAAACATCGCCCAGTACCTCAACCACGCCGACGCCTTCGGTTTGAACACCGATGACACTAGGGCAATCCGGTTGGTTTTTCAGCCGCTACTTATGCTCTGGGCACTTTGGTCCACGAACTGGCAAATAAAAAAGCGCCCCCGGCAGGAATCGAACCTGCGGCCAAGAGATTAGCAAGAGTTGGTTTTGCTTTCAGGTGCGCAACTCGCTCAAGGACAAAGTCCAGTAAAAATTAATTCGCTGGAATCAAGATCGCGTAAGCGTCTGTATCTGTCGTTGGCTCGTTTTCGACTGCTGGGGAAATCATTACCTTCAGGCTGGCACCCGCAATGTCTGCAACAAACGGAACGGTGGAATCATGGTTCATCGAGCAGACCACTTCAATCTCTTCGTTGATTTTGTAATCTGATCCCTGCACGAAAATGGTGTATTTCTGATTGAATTTCTTTTCGCAGTCCCAAAGGATCACGTATTTGACGTTTTTAGCAGGCTTTAATCCTGTGTTGGAGGAGTGAGTACCAGCGCTACCGTCTACCTCATTGACATCCCATGTT
>JBEDKG010000086.1:0-3496 GCA_041172205.1 Actinomycetota bacterium
CGAAGCACAGTTCCGGCATTGCCAGGGTCGCGAACATTGGAAAGAAAAGCAATCAAACGCGGACGTTTGGCCAAGACCGAGTCGAGAGAAACATCGAGCTGCTTACAAACCGCAACAACACCCTGCGGGGTCTCGGTGTCACACATGGCTTTTAGGACCTGAGCTGTAGCCAACTCGACGGAAACGCCAGCATCGGCTAACTGATCGAACAGGTCAGCGTTGCGTTCAACGGCTTCTTCGGTGGCGTACAACTCTTCGATGATCGAAGGAGTGCCAAGGACCTCTTTCAGCCCTTGGACCCCCTCAAGCAGAAAGAGCCCGGTCTCAGACCGGGCATCTTTCTTTGCAAGTTGTGCGACCCCGCGGACCTTACGAGCCTTGGGATCGTCGAGCAACTTACTTAACCTTTGGAGCCGAGGTGTCCTTTGGAAGGGCAGCCTTAGCGGTTGCAACTAGCGAAGCGAATACTGGAGCATCGTTCACGGCTAGGTCAGCCAAGATACGACGGTCAACAGCTACGCCTGCAAGGTTCAAACCCTGGATTAGACGGTTGTAGGTCATTCCGTTTAGGCGTGCAGCTGCGTTGATGCGCTGAATCCATAGACGACGGAAGTTACCCTTCTTGTCCTTACGGTCGTTGTATGCGTAGACCAACGAGTGCAGCATCTGCTGCTTGGCCATACGGTACAAACGTGAACGCTGACCACGGTAACCGTGGGCGCGCTCTAGGACTGTACGACGCTTCTTCGCTGCGTTAACAGCGTTTTTTACTCTTGCCATTTGTTATCTCCTAAAAATCTTCGAATTCGACTAGTGGCCGAGCTGCTTCTTGATGGTCTTGAAGTCTGCTGCCGAAACGACCTGGTCCTGGTTTAGACGACGGGTGCGGCGGCTCGACTTGTGCTCCAGGTTGTGGCGCATGTTGATCTGCTGCTTCATTAGCTTTCCACTTCCGGTGAAACGGAAGCGCTTCTTAGCGCCCGAGTGGGTTTTCTGCTTAGGCATGGTTTCTCCTGTTTTCCTACTCCGCAGCTTCCGCTGAGGACTCCTGTTTTACTGCTGATTTCTCAGCAGCCTTCTTGGTTTCGGCCTTGACCTCAACCTTGCTCTTTAGCGGACCGATGACCATCACCATGTTGCGTCCGTCGATTGACGGATTGGACTCAACCGAGCCCAAGGTGTTGACCTCTTCAGCCAGCTTCTTGAGAAGCGTGATGCCCATCTCTGGACGTGACTGTTCGCGACCGCGGAAGACCACCATGACCTTCACCTTGTCGCCAGCCTTTAGGAACTTCTCGATCTGTCCACGCTTGGTTCCATAGTCGTGGGCATCAATCTTTAGACCGAAACGTACAGTCTTGAGAATGGTGTTGACCTGGTTCTTGCGTGCTTCACGGATCTTCTGAGCTGCCTCGTACTTGAACTTTCCGTAGTCCATGATTTTTGCTACCGGTGGCTTGGAAGTTGGTGCTACCTCGACTAGGTCTAGGTCTGCTTCCGCTGCAAGACGCAGTGCGTCTTCGATACGGACTACGCCAATTTGCTCGCCAGCCGGGCCAACGAGGCGAACCTCTGGCACACGGATGCGGTCGTTGATACGTGGATCGCTAATAAGTGCTCCTAATTGATATGACTACTACGGCCACATCAAGAGCAAAGCTCAAAATGCACAGAAACGATTCGTTTCTAGCTAACCCGGAAACCTGTAAAGCGGTGAACGCGGGTGGGAAATAAATCCTCTTCTGTCTGAAGCGAACTCCAGAGCCATGGGCTAGCCTAGCAGAAGTTACTAAAAAGGAAAACCCCAATGTCTGAACAAAACGAAGAAATCACCGACATCGCTGAACTGCCTGCGGTGGAAATTCTTTCGCGCTACACCATCGAACTTCTTAGCGTTGCGGCGATCCACTGTGGCCTTGCCGAGAACGGTCGCCCAGCAGACTTGGACGAAGCACGCAAAATCATCGACGCAACCGCGGGACTGATTACCGGTGCAGCCCCTTACCTTGGCGACCAACACGCACGTCCGCTTCGCGCAGCGCTTCGTGAGATTCAGCTTGCCTTCCGTGAAGCCGCGCCTTTCCCAGACGCCCCTGGCGCGGGTCCTGGTGAAAAGTTCACCGGCCCGGTTGCCTAAGCAGTAGCTAGTTTTACCCGCAGCGAGTCAACTCGCTCTGCAATTACTTCACTCTCCGAGATCGACTTGGCGATCTTTTGCAGAAGTTTGTCGAATTCTTCTTGCGTGAGGGTGGCAGCCAGTTGAAGAGTTAGTTCCACCTCAGCCGACTTCAGAAGCGACAGCGGGTCTCCCCCGGCAATCGACCAACCTGCTAGTTCAGGGTTTCCCGCGAGCGCTTGGTCGAAGGCTTCTTTCACCTCTGGCATTTCGAACGAGGGAATCCATGGCAGTTCTTTGGCGATTGCTTCAAATGCCGGGCGACGAATCACAAACTCGGTTGCTGATCCAGGATCAAGGATGATTCGGGTGTTGCCTTCGGCTGCTGCCGCGAGCGCTGCCTTAATTGCGCTGTGAGGAACCGGACGAGCATCCTTGTTCCAGGCAGCCATTGCTGCAACGCTTGTGAAAACTGGAAGACCGTTCTGCTTGTCTGGAGTTTCAACGGTGACGATGCTGAGGTCAGCAGACTTATCAACGGTTTGACCGTGTGCACCCTCACCCGATTCTCCAAGGTTGGCGAGTAACGGAATTAGCACTCGCGCCTTACGGAAGGCGTCGATGACATCATTCTGACTGCCGGTTCCAGCGTGGAGCGCTTGGATGGCTGCGATTAGCGCAGGATCTGCCTTGCCGTCGTCGCCTGCGAAAGCATTTGGCTCAAAGGCGCGGCCGTCCCATGGGACACCGGCAGAGTCGGCGAATTTGTCTGGGTTGATGTGGTCTTGGCTCATTAGATCCTCGTGTTAGCGATAGCCAGAGCTTCCTCAAGCGTGAACTTGTTTGCGTAGAGCGACTTACCGAGGATTGCGCCCTCAAGGCCTAGGCCGACCAGAGCGTGAAGGTCGGTGATGTCTTGGAGGCTCGAAATTCCACCAGAGGCAACCACCGGCTTATCGGTGTGCTGCATCACGCTCTTCAGAAGTTCTAGGTTTGGGCCTTTGAGCGTTCCGTCCTTGGTGACATCGGTGACCACGTAACGTGAGCAGCCGGCACCCTCAAGGCGGGCCAGAACCTCATAAAGGTCTCCACCCTCTTGGGTCCAGCCTCGGGCGGCTAAGGTTGTGCCGCGCACATCAAGGCCTACCGCTACGAAATCTCCGAAGCGCTTGATGACGCTTTCAGTCCAATCAGGGTCTTCCAAGGCTGCGGTGCCAAGGTTTACGCGAGTGGCTCCAGCTTCAAGCGCTGCCTCAAGGCTGGCGTCGTCGCGGATTCCGCCAGAAAGCTCGATCTTTACGCTGGTGGCGGCGTTCACTACCTCACGCATGATTGCTCGGTTGTTACCCCGACCAAAGGCTGCATCGAGGTCAACCAGGT
>JBEDKG010000087.1:0-5580 GCA_041172205.1 Actinomycetota bacterium
AGTGGGCTTGTTTTAGCCTAACTAACAGAAAGCAACAAATGACTGTTCCAGTAGACACAAACGCCAAATTCTCGGATTACGCTCACCCAGAGGTTTTAGTCTCAACCGAATGGTTGGAGGCCAACCTGGGAAACCCTGGCCTCGTGATCGTTGAATCCGACGAAGATGTTCTGCTTTACGACGTAAGTCACATTCCTGGAGCGGTCAAAATTGACTGGCACACCGACCTGAACCAGCCAGTGGTTCGCGACTACCTGCAGGGTCCAGAATTTGCAGAACTTGCTGCTCGCTCTGGAATCAAACGTGACAGCACAGTAGTTATCTACGGAGACGCCAGCAACTGGTGGGCTTCTTACGCTCTTTGGGTTTTCAAACTTTTCGGTCACGAAGATGTTCGCCTACTAGACGGCGGCCGTGAAAAGTGGCTCGCCGAAGGTCGTCCTCTAACCAAGGAAATTCCAACCGTCGAAACTACCGAGTATCCAGTTATCGAACGAGACGATGTGACCGACCGCGCATTCCGCGATCAGGTTCTAGCCCACATTGGAAAGCCAATGGTCGATGTTCGCTCACCACAGGAATACAACGGCGAACGAACCCACATGCCGAACTATCCTCAGGAAGGTGCGCTTCGTGGCGGACACATCCCTGGAGCGCAGTCGGTTCCATGGGCTCGAGCAGCAAATGAAGACAAGACTTTCAAGACCCGCGCCGAATTGGAGGCTATTTACCTTGGTGAAAAAGGTCTCAACGCAACCGACGATGTAATTGCCTACTGCCGTATTGGTGAACGCTCAAGCCACACCTGGTTCGTATTGAAGTACCTGCTTGGCTTTACTCGAGTACGTAACTACGACGGCTCATGGACCGAGTGGGGCAGCCTCGTTGGTGCACCTATCGTGCTTGGCGATGAACCAGGCGTATTCTCTAAGTAATGACCTCAATCGACCAAAAGCTCACCGAACTCGGAGCTGAATTTGGCGAACTCGGCGTAAAAGACCGCCTCACCTTGCTTCTTGAAATCGCTGGAGAGCTGCCAGTTCTACCGGCACGGTATTTCGATCACCCAGATCTACTCGAACGAGTTGAAGAGTGTCAATCCCCTGTTTATCTTTTCGTCGAGTTGAATAACGGTGTCGTGAATATTTACCTCACCGCGCCAGAAGAAGCACCAACCACTCGTGGTTTCGCGAGCATCCTTCATCAGTTACTTGACGGCCACACCGTTGAAGAGGTACTAAACGCTCCAGAGGACATCCCCGACCGCTTGCACTTGAAAGAAGCCGTTTCAATGCTTCGAATCAATGGACTTCGTGGAATGCTCAACCGCATCAAACGCCAGGTAGCCGAAAAGGCATAATGCAAGACTGGTTCGACTCTTACTCCGACGTCTTTGGTGTTCGAATGAACATGATTGTAGGTGCCAATGGCGAATTTGTTGACGACGTCGGTTCTAGCCGTGGTCTGTCAAACGAACTTGATCGTAAACTAATTGGACATTTACGGCGCCGCTCCGACGTGGTCGTCACCGGTGGAAGTACCGCGCGAGCTGAGCAGTATCGTGTGCCTTCACACTGTTCATTGGCAGTAATTTCCAGTTCCTTTGAACTTGATGATAAACGTTACATCCGCCTACCGAACCCCGCTTTGGCAATAGAAACTTTGCGAAGCCAGGGATTTGAGCGGATTCTTTTGGAAACAGGACCAACACTTTCCCGCTTCTTCTTGGAGTCCAACCAAGTCGATGAGTTCTGCCTCACAGTTGCCGGTGGAAACCTCGAAATCGCAGCAAAAACTATTGCCTCTTTCAATGCAGACCTAGAACTTATTGCCGCCGAGACATTCGAAGACACACTATTCACCCGTTGGCGGCGTGGCAACGATTAGCGGCTTGACTTAGCCAATATTCTTGACAGGTGCTTGAACTAGAAATCGATGCGAGCGCTAACGCGGATTTTCGCTTAGCGGCTAACTCTTTGGCGCGTGCCAACATTCGCAGCGAGGTAATCGTAGATCAAATCGATGCACCTTCCAACCTATCTAGGCACGCAATCGCGTTTGCTTGCGATGTCAAGGCAGTAGAGGGCGACTCCTCAGTGTTCCGCGGCACCGGCCGATTCATTATGCTTTGGGACGATGCCCCACAAGAGTCTTGGACCAACAACTACCGAATCATTCTTTACGCGAAGTCGCCTCTGGAAACGGACATCGGTTTCGATGACGATTCAGCTGAAATCGCTTGGGCCTGGTTGATGACCTCGCTTGAACAACACGGTGCTGGTGTTGAAGTTGCTGGTGGAACTACTACCCGTGTTCTTTCGGTTGGTCATGGAACCTTAGCGGCTCAATCCCACCACGCTGAACTAGAACTCCGCGCGAGTTGGTGTCCGTCCACCGATGAATTGACCGGGCACCTAGAGGCATGGATCGACCTAATTTGCATGATGAGCGGTCTTTCACTGCACGGTGAAGGGGTTACCTCAATTGACCGTCGAAACTAACGACGAATTACCGACTGAACTCCCACTTCGCGCGGTTTCGGTTGCTCCGGTTTACTACGTTGACACGGAAAATGAACTACTAGGTGCCATCGAGAATTTGAAACTCGGCTCTGGTTATCTAGGGATCGATGCAGAACGCGCAAGTGGTTTCAAGTACAGCTCACGGGCTTACCTAATTCAGGTACATCGAACTGGCTCTGATGTTTTCCTGATTGACCCAATTCCTCTGAGTGATACCGAGACTTGGTCCATGTTTGCTGAGGTTTGCAACTCTCTTCCTTGGATTCTCCACGCGGCAACTCAAGACTTAGCCTGTTTGAGCGAAGTTGGTTTGGTACCGGCTGAGCTAATTGATACCGAGCTTGGTTCCAGGCTGCTAGGGCTACCTCGAGTTGGATTAGGTGCGGCTTGTGAGCAACTTCTAGGTTTTCGTCTTGCCAAGGAACATTCTGCCGCTGATTGGTCTATCAGACCTTTCCCTAACGCTTGGTTGAACTATGCGGCATTGGATGTAGACGTATTGCCAGAACTAGCGCGAGTTCTCATGGAACAGCTTGAAATTGCCGGAAAGACCGAGAAGGCTCTTCAGGAATTTCACCACTTACTTTCATTTAAGCCAAAGCCGCAAGACCCAAATCGATGGCGATCAATGACGGGGCTTCACGACGTGAAAGATGCCCAAAGATTGGCTATTGCGAGAGAACTCTGGATTGCCCGCGATGAGTTGGCACAGAAGTTGGATGTCTCCCCCGGTCGACTGGTTCCGGATTCATCGATAGTCGCACTGGTGAAATCAAAAGTTACTTCACGGTCGGAACTGGCTTCGCTGTCAAGCTTCAACGGACGAGCGTCTCGAACCTATCTCGACACCTGGTGGGAAGCCTTTTCAAAGGGGTTGAACGCACGCGACTTGCCTCCATTGAAGCTGCCGCACACCGGAATCCCGAACCACCGAAACTGGGCAAACCGCTACCCCGAAGCCGATGCTCGTCTTCAGGTTTTGAAACCAGTTATGAGTGAACTTGCGTTAGAGCTAGAGATTCCGACAGAAAATATTTTGCAACCGGATCTAATGCGTCGAGTAGCTTGGGAACCTGCCGAAGACATTGCAGCCCAGCTAATGGAGTTTGGTGCCAGAACCTGGCAGGTAGAAGCCGTAGCCGCTAAATTTAGTGGCGCTCTCGCAACTCTGAATCAGTAACTTCTTCGACCTTCTTGGCGTGAGGAACCTTCGCTCCTAGGACCTGAGCAACGATGTCGTGGGTAATTTGTTTTGCGGTCAGCCCAACGCGTTCCAAGATTTCATCACGAGACGCGTGTTCAAGGAATTCATCTGGTAAACCAATTTCGTTCAGTGCAGTATCAATCTGAGCGGTTCGCAGGTCTTGACGAATTCTGGTACCGATACCGCCAACCTTTACGCCGTCTTCGATAGTTACAACTAGTCGATGCGCGGCAGATTCAGTAAGAACGGTCTTAGGAACTGGAACAACCCAGCGAGGATCGAGAACGGTGCAACCAATCCCCTGAGCTTTCAATAGTTCAGCTGTCTGCATCGCAATGGTAGCCATTGAACCGATCGCCACAATCAGCACATCTTTGGCTGCCGACCGGTAAAGGTAGTCAACGCCGTCGTTGGAGCGCTTGAGAGAGTCGATACTGGTCGTTGCAACGCCCTTAGGGAAGCGAATAACCGTTGGAGCGTCTGATACGTCAATGGCCTCATGAAGCTCTTCACGCAGGCGCTCAGCGTCTCGGGGTGCCGCAATTCTTATTGAAGGTACTACCTGAAGAACTGAAAGATCCCACATTCCATGGTGGCTCGCACCATCCGGCCCGGTGACACCAGCACGGTCGAGCACGAAGGTAACCCCAGCCTTGTGAAGGGCCACGTCCATAAGCACCTGGTCGAAGGCTCGGTTTATGAAAGTTGCATAGACCGCGACGACAGGGTGCAGCCCACCGAATGCCATACCGGCTGCAGAAGCTACGGCGTGCTGTTCGGCGATACCAACATCGAAGACCCGGTCTGGATACTTAGTTGCCATTGCGTCCAAGCCGACCGGAATGGTCATTGCCCCGCTAATGCCAACAACATCTTTTCGAACGTCAGCGATGGAAACCATCTCGTCGCGGAATACATTCGTCCAGGACACACCACCAGAAACCTCTAGTGATTCACCGGTGGTTGGATCAATTTTCCCAACGGCATGGAACTGGTCGTCTTCATTGAGCATGGCAGGGTCGAAACCCTTACCCTTTTGAGTCATTACGTGAACAATTACTGGACTGGAATAGTTCTTGGCCTGCTTGAGAGCGTGTTCGACCGCGAGTATGTCGTGACCATCAACTGGGCCGATGTACTTGATATCTAGGTTTGGGAACATGCTCTGTGGAGCCATTGTTTCTAGAGCGCTCCGGCCGGCGCCACGAGCCGCATTGAATACGAGACGTCCAAGAGTGCCAAAAGAGTAGAAAACGCGCTTGCTGAAGCGGTACATGCGCTTGTACCTGCGGTCGGTTCGAATGTTGGTGAGGTGTTTGGCAAGTCCGCCGATTGTCGGTGCATAGGAGCGACCGTTGTCGTTCACAACAATGACCAACTTGCGGTCATTCTCATGGGTGATGTTATTGAGTGCTTCCCAGGTCATGCCACCGGTCAATGCACCATCGCCCAATAGTGCGATTACATAGCGATCGTCTTGCCCAGAAATCTTGAAAGCCTTGGCAATGCCGTCTGCCCAAGAAAGCGAGCTAGAGGCGTGAGAGCTTTCGACAACGTCATGTTCAGATTCTGAACGCTGCGGATAGCCAGCAATGCCGCCCTTGCGTCGAAGCGAACTCAGATCACGACGTCCGGTAAGTAACTTGTGAACGTAAGACTGGTGCCCGGTGTCGAAAATGATTGGGTCTTTTGGAGAATCAAACACTCTGTGAATTGCGACCGTAGTCTCAACAACACCAAGGTTTGGCCCCAAATGACCGCCAGTTTTCGCCACCGACTGCACCAGGTGCTCTCGAATCTCAGCGCAAAGTTCCGGCAACTGAGCATCGCTGAGCGCATCTAAGTCCCTTGGAC
>JBEDKG010000088.1:0-2899 GCA_041172205.1 Actinomycetota bacterium
TCTCAACCACGTGTTCCTGACCCTGTTCCAAGCCGTATAGGTAGTCGACAGTATCGACCTGGTCGAGGTTTCCATAGGCTGCGCGGTTTGCCAAGAACTCCTTGGTTGGAGCTGGGAACAATAGACGGTTCAGCGCCGAACGGATCTGTGCTGAATCACCACTCTTGAGAGTTGCAAGATCTTCATCGCTCAACGGAGTAATTCCGAATTTGAGGTTCTTTCCGGCCAAAACCTTGGTTCGGAACGGCTCTGGCCATCCACCTGGAAGGTCTCCGAGTTCGCCAGCCATGAAACCAACAACCGAATCCGGTACGTCGTAGTTTTGTGGGTTCTCAGCGAAGTCCTTAGGGTCGGCGTTTACTGCAACAAGGTGAAGTGCCAAATCGCCAACGACCTTGGATGATGGAGTCACTTTGGTTGGACGACCGAGAATCTCGTTAGCCGCGGCATACATGTCTTCGACCTTTTCGAATTGGTCGCCAAGTCCAAGTGCAATTGCCTGCTGACGTAGGTTGGAGAGCTGACCACCTGGAATCTCGTGCTTGTAGACGCGACCGGTAGGTCCTGGGAGGCCAGATTCGAATGGTGAGTAAACGCGGCGCACGGATTCCCAGTAAGGCTCTAGCGCAGTCATAGCATCGAGAGTGATGCCTGAATCGCGCTCGGTGTTTGCCAAGGCTGCGATTAGTGCCGAAGCTGATGGCTGACTGGTGGTTCCAGCCATCGGAGCAGAAGCCACGTCAACTGCGTCGACGCCTGCCTCAATTGCGGCCATAAGAGTCGCCAACTGCCCACCAGCGGTGTCGTGGGTGTGCAGGTGAACCGGAAGGTCGAAACGTTCACGCAGCGCCGAAACCAGCTTCTTGGCGGCAGCTGGTCGAAGTAGACCAGCCATGTCTTTGATTGCCAAAATGTGAGCGCCAGCGGCAACGATTTCATCGGCTAGGCCGAGATAGTAATCGAGGGTGTATAGGTCTTCAGCAGGGTTTAGCAGGTCGCCCGAGTAGCAGAGTGCCACTTCAGCCACAGCCGTGCCGGTTGCCAATACAGCTTCAATCGCTGGCTTCATCTGCTCAACGTCGTTCAGCGCATCGAAAATACGGAAGATGTCGACACCGCTAGCAGCGGCTTCGGCAACGAAAGCCTGGGTAACTTCGGTCGGATACGGAGTGTAGCCAACCGTGTTGCGCCCACGAAGCAACATCTGGATACAAATGTTTGGCATGGCTGCGCGCAGTGCAGTTAGGCGCTGCCAAGGGTCTTCACCCAAGAATCGAAGTGCAACATCGTAGGTTGCCCCTCCCCAAGCCTCTACCGAAAAGAGTTCTGGAGTGATTCTGGCAACGTATGGCGCCACCTGAACCAGATCGCGACCACGAACACGGGTAGCCAACAGCGACTGGTGTGCATCGCGGAATGTGGTTTCGGTTACGGCAACATGGTTTTGAGCGCGCAAAGCCTTGGCGAAACCTGCAGGACCAAGCTGTTGCAACTGTTGCCGTGAACCGTCGACAGGAGCCTTGGTCAAGTCAATCTTGGGAAGCTTGAGCGCAGGCGAAATACGGCCGCTACGAGGCCCGTATGGCTGGTTTACCGTTACATCTGCCAACCAGGTCAGAATCTTGGTTCCACGGTCCTGTGACGGGTGCTGCGTGAATAATTCCGGACGTTCGTCGATGAACGAGGTTGAAAGGTCGCCACTGGCAAAGGTTGGGTCTGCCAAAACCGCCTGCATGAACGAAATGTTTGTGGAAACGCCACGAATACGGAACTCCGCGAGCGCACGTTCGGCACGAACTACCGCCGAGTGGAAGTCACGGCCTCGAGCAATTAGCTTCACGAGTAGTGAGTCGAAGTGTGGGCTAACTTCGCTTCCGGCTGAGATGGTTCCGCCGTCTAGACGGATACCGGCTCCACCTGGCGAACGGTAGGTGGTGATCTTGCCTGAATCCGGCTTGAAGCCTAGCGCCGGGTTTTCGGTGGTAATTCGGCACTGGACTGCAAATCCGTGCATGGTGATCTTGTCTTGCGTTAGACCTAGATCACTGAGGCTCTCCCCTGCCGCAATGCGCATCTGCGACTGCACGAGGTCGATGTCGGTAATTTCTTCTGTGACGGTGTGTTCCACCTGGATACGCGGGTTCATTTCAATGAACACGTGCTTGCCGGCGTTCTCGCCAACGGTATCAATTAGGAACTCGACGGTACCGGCATTGCGGTAACCAATCTTCGACGCAAACGCCACGGCGTCTCGGTATAGCTCTTCACGCAATTCCTGTGTGATGTGCGGCGCCGGAGCGATTTCGACAACCTTCTGGTTACGACGCTGAATTGAGCAGTCACGCTCAAACAGGTGAACGACGTTGCCATGCTCATCGGCAAGAATCTGAACTTCAATGTGACGCGGGCGAAGTACTGCCTGCTCTAGGAATACTCGTGGATCGCCAAAGGCACTCTCGGCCTCACGACTGGCTTCGCCGAGCGCAGCTTTTAGGTCTTCACGCTTCTCTACTCGACGCATACCACGACCGCCACCACCGGCAACCGCCTTTACGAAGATTGGGAAGCCAATGCTCTCGGCTTCCTTTACCAGGACGTCAACATCGGCAGATTGAATAGAAGACTTTAGAACTGGAACACCGGCTGCAATGGCCGCTTCCTTGGCATTTACTTTGTTACCAGCCATCTCGAGAATGTCTGAACTTGGGCCAATGAATTTGATTCCGTTTTCGGCAGCTGCCTGCGCTAGTTCAGGGTTTTCAGAAAGAAATCCGTAGCCAGGGTAAATGGCGTCGGCACCAGACTCTTTGGCAACGCGAATGATTTCGGCAACGTTTAGGTAGGCACGGACCGGGTGTCCCTCAGAACCAATCTGGTAAGCCTCGTCGGCCTTTAGGCG
>JBEDKG010000089.1:0-2729 GCA_041172205.1 Actinomycetota bacterium
GATAACCAATAGCGCCGACTTGTCGCGGCCAGTAAGAGTAGTCATAACTGAATGCTACCCAAACAAAAGAAAATGCCCCCTGTTTCCAGGAGGCATCTCTTATTCAAAAACTACTTGACTGGGTTACCAAACTTGTTTGGACCAGCAGTTCCTTCGGTCGCCAACTTGATAAGCACCAAAATCGGACCTACCAGCGGAATCAGAACCATGAAGTAATAAGGACCTCCGGTGTTGGTGTCGTGTAGACGGCGCCAAACCACCGCTAGTACTGGAACGAGAGTAGCTAGAGACCACAGCTGTGCAAGTAGACCAGTGCTCTGAACAAGAATTCCACCACCAAAGTCAACTAACTGCCCTGGCATGACAATGTTGAGCACAATTCCAACAGCACCAACAAAGAGGGTCGAGTACCAGAATTCGCTGCGACGAGCGCGGCCCTTGAAGTTTGCATAGTTTGCAAAGAGTGACTTAATTGCGTCTGCAAATGACATTAATTTCCCCTAATTCATAAAAAGAATTCCTTTGAATCCTTCGTTGAGTCTAAGGTTTTGGCGAAATTCTTCGCGGAAATTTAGGTATCAATTTGAAACCAATAAAAAAGCCCCCTATTTCTAGGGGGCTTTTTCCATATGGGATATCTGTGGAGATGGGGGGAATTGAACCCCCGTCCAGAACAAAGATTCTGATTCTTCTACGGGTGTAGTTTCAGTATCGCTTTACTCGGTCCTGGCCATACCCTGAAACAAGTTGACCAACAAACCCAGCCTGAGTGAAAGTCCCGCGAAGCCCTAAGGCGTAACTAAGCAGCAAGATCTCTAGATAACGACAGGACCCGGAACGAGATCAAATCCGGACTGTCGGACTTCAGGCTAGTTGCGCTTAGGCAGCTAGGGCGAAGTCGGTGCGATTAGCTTTGGCACCTATAGTTTGCAAAGAGCGTTTACGAGATAACTCTGCATCCTCGACCCGCTTCATTCAGGCACTGGTGCACTGTCGAAACCGATCATCCCCATATGTAGTTTTCAAATTACTGATTGCTCAGTGGTTCAATAGTAACCCCTCGCACAGACAAAGACTCTTAGAGTTCCCTGTGAACCAGGACGCTTCGCTCGTCAAACTCTTGCACTACTTGGAAACCCTGCTTGAGGAAGGTGCTCAATTTGCCTCGATAGGCGGTGATTTCGAATTCGTCACTAGATCTAGGTGCTGCCTCGACAGAGGTGAACCCGAGTGACTTGAGGTCATTTAGAGCAAACTTCAGAAGCTCGGTGGCAACTCCCTTACCCTGATGATTCGGCGCAATCACGAAACATAAGATTCTGGCTGCTTCATCGTTGGTCGGAGGAAGCTGAATGAAGTTATTGCCACGATTGGCAGCCACCCAACCGATTACTTCTTCACCTTCGAATGCGAGGTAGCCGGTCATTTTTCCGTTTTCTACTCGTTCGCAGGTGAGAGCGCGGTTGTTGTCTTTGCTGGAGTTTTGCTCTTCTGTGTTTAGGTAGTGCTGGCAATAGCAGCCAGCCCACCTAGGAACCGACTCGAACGCAGGGCCTTCCATGAACTCCAAGAATTGGTCCAAGGTTTCACGCGAGAGCGGGCGAATCTCTACCAATCTTTACCCTTGGTAGACATAGCTCTGGCGGCTTCGCGCTTGTCCTGCGCTTCTTTGAGCGCGTGACGCTTGTCGTAGTCTTTCTTACCGCGGGCGACCGCGATTTCGACCTTAGCGCGTCCGTCCTTGAAATAAATCTTTAGGGGAACGAGGGTGTAGCCAGACTCTTTGATCTTCTGCAGTAGCTTTTCGATCTCGTGGCGATTCAGGAGAAGCTTGCGCTTGCGCCTCGAGGAGTGGTTATTCCAGGTGCCCTGGGTGTATTCAGGGATGTGGACGTTTTCGAGCCAGGCTTCGCCGTTCTCAACGCTGGCATAGCCATCGACCAGGGATGCGTGACCGGCACGCAACGACTTAACTTCGGTTCCGCTCAAGACCATTCCGGCCTCGTAGGTGTCTTCGATATGGTAGTCGTGGCGTGCTTTGCGATTGCTGGCAACCAGCTTTTCGCCTTTTTCCCTAGGCACGATTCACTCCAATGTTTTGACCCCTGTGGTCAGCCAATCAGTTTACCAACGCGGGGTGCGCGATTACTAGGCGCGAAGGTAGCGCTTGATCGCAATGATCGATGCGAATGCTGCGAGCAGTACGCCAAGCCCAAACAGGATAGGCACCAGGACAAGCCCGGTTGAAAGGCCCACGAAGTTTGTGAACGGCAACGCAGCGGCAAGATAGCCCTGAACAAAGAACTGCACGATGGCTAGGACGGCAGCGCCGGCAAGGATCGAACCGATTGCGGCAGCCACCACTCCCTCGATAACAAACGGAAGCTGGATGTAGAAGTTCGATGCTCCAACCAAGCGCATGATTCCAAGTTCGCGGCGTCTTGAGAAAGCCGACTGACGAATGGTGGTTGAAATCAGCAGGATTGCCGAGAACAGCATGACCGATGCGATACCAACAGCCGCAAGGCTGGCTGCGTTGAGGATGCTGAAGATTTGATCTAGGTAGGAACGCTGGTCGCGCACCTCTTCAACGCCGGCGACACCGCTAAAACTCTGAGTGATGATTGCGCCGTCGGCTGGATTCTTGAGCTTGACCCAGAAGGTTTCGTTCAACTGGTCGGCGGTTACGTACTTAGTGATGGTGTTGCTGGCGAATTCTTCCTTGAACT
>JBEDKG010000090.1:0-3871 GCA_041172205.1 Actinomycetota bacterium
CCGACGGCAAAATCACTTGGCCGATTGGCACCGACTGGACAGACGTAGCCGACCTAAACTATGGCAGTCAGGCGATGCGCGCCGAGATGATTTCATCGATGAAATACTGGCTCACCAACTATGACATCGATGGATTTCGCGCTGATGTTGCGGGCGCAGTGCCGACCGACTTCTGGGAAACCGCGCGCAAGGAGCTAGAAACCGTCAAGCCTATTTGGATGGTGGCCGAAGATGAAGGCGTCGGAGCTCTCCTGAACAACGCATTCAACTCGAACTACGGCTGGAGCTTCCTAGGAAAAATGGCTTCGATGGCAGCCGGCTCTTCGGGCAAGATTCCGGCGATCGATGCGGTCATGACATCCGAGGGTTACCCAACCGGCACCTACCCGATGACGTTCATCACCAACCACGATGAAAACTCTTGGAACGGCACCGAGTATGAGCGTCTTGGCACAGCAGTCAAGATGCTCTCTGCTTTCTACTTCACTGCGCCCGGCATGCCGCTGATTTATAGCGGACAGGAGGTCGCGCTCAACAAACGTCTGAAGTTCTTCGAAAAAGATGAGATTGTTTGGAAGGCGTCGCCGATGACTGCTTTCTATCAAAAGCTGGTGGCCATGAAGACCAAGAACTCGGCGCTAAACACCGACATGACGCCGGCCCCAACCAAGTTCTTGTCTGCAACGAACTATTTCACTCCGGCCTATGGTCGAGCTGATGGCAAAAACAAGGTCTTCGTGGTCTTGAACCTGAGCCGCGACAAGGTCACTACGACAGTCACTTCTGGAGCATTCGCGGGAACCTACTACGACGTTTTCACCGGCAAGGCTACGAAGGTTAGTTCGAAGCACAAGGTGACTTTGCCTGGGCACGGATACCTGGTTCTTTCAAGCGTGAAATAGGGGGTTCGGGTCCCCGCCGAACCCGCACGACAACTGAATCGCAATTCACATAGTCCTCACTTGGGATTCACAGAATCGGTTGAATATCCTTTTTCAAAAGGGGTGAATTCTTGTGGCTGGATTATCGAAGGTACAGGCTCAACTCACTCTTTCGCGGCTTACTTACGGCCCATCCAAGGCGTCGACAGCCGCGCTTCAGAAAGCAGGGATATCGGCTTGGTTGAAGGACCAGCTGAACCCGAAGAAGGTTGAAACTTATGCCGGCCTCAAAGACCTGAGTTCGTTCCCCACCGAATCAATGACGCCGGCGCAGTTGCAGGCGTTTTACCTTTACAAAATCAAACCGAACCTCATGGCTAACGAACTAGCCCAACTGACCCTGCTTCGGCGCCTATATTCCTCTCGGCAGGTTTTCGAGATGTTGGTCGAACACTTCAGTGACTATGTGCCGGTGCCGTTTGAAAACAAGAGATCTTTCTACCGTGGTGACTACGACAAGAACGTTATTCGCAAGCACGCGCTTGGCACCTATCCAGACCTGTTGGCGGCCGCAGCATTTCACCCTGGAATGCTCAAGTTTCTGAACGGCAACACGAACACAGCCGAGCATCCAAACGAGAACTTTGGTCGCGAGTTTCTCGAGCTCTTCACAATCACTCCGACGGCCGGATACACCGAATTGGACGTGCAAAGTGCGGCCAAGATGTTCTCAGGAATTTCCTTCGATGGCGCCACCGGGCTGGTTAGAACTCGAGTTAAGCAACACTATTACGGCCCGCTCACCGTATTCGGTTACACCGACGCAAATGCCACCACAGAGAGCGAAGCCGTCTTGCGAGCCCGAATCGAAAAAATGATTCGACACTTTGCGCTGTTACCCCAAACGGCAAAGGCGTTCAGTGTGCGAATGGCTCGGCGCTTCGTCACCGACGTGCCATCTGCGAGCTTGATCAAAAAAATGTCGACTGCCTACCTCGCAAGCGGTGGCAACATCCCTCGCGTGTTCACGGTGATGGTGGAGAGTGCCGAATTCTCCGCTGCCACGCCATCCAAGGTAAAACGGCCGATGGAGCACTTGAGCTCTACCGTTCGCGCACTCGATCTTCAGTTGAGCCGGGCAATCCCAAAGCCAAACCTTATGGATTACAAAACCTATGCGAATGGTTCACCAATGCCAGCGATTCAGGCAGCGGTGGCTCGGCAAGGGCACGCACCGTTTGAGTGGCCGTTCCCGAATGGCTATCCGGACTCCGGCGAACCATGGACAACTTTGACCAGTCAGGTTCAGCGCTGGAATCTCTCAAATAAGTTGGCTAGCGGCAAGTTGCCCAACGTTTTTCAGGCACCCGACTGTGAGGCGTTCATTTCGCCGACCAGCCAGACGTCTGCGGAGATTGTCCGCGACCTAGCTGTGCACTTCTATGGTGCACCCATCGCCCAATCGGAGGCCAAGCAAATCGAGGCTTTCCTAGACAAGGGAGTCAAGAAGGGATTGGTCAAGGCTACCTATCGCAAGAATCTTGCCATCGCCGCGGCTGCGGTCTTGTTGTCAAAACCGGATTGGAACCTCAGATGATGGAATCAACTACTAACTGCGGTTGCGAAGAATTCAAATCGCTTCAATCTAATTTTTCACGTCGAGGGTTCCTAAACGGCGTCTTGGCTCTCGGTGGCGGGCTCGCCATCTCGGTCGAACCGGGTTTTGACTATGCGTTGGCTGCTCCGGGCGAGGTTTCGGCCGATGTGATCGTCATGCTTTCGATGCGTGGTGGCATGGATGGGTTGATGGCGGTTCCGGTCCTGGGCGACCCTCAGTTGCAGAAGTATCGACCAACCACAGCTGTTCGCGATTCAGACAACTTTCAACTCGATAGCCAATTTGGACTTCACAAGAACCTCGCCGATTTCAAGACGATGTTCGACGCGCAAGAACTTGCAATCGTGCACGCGGTTGGTACCCCGACCGGCACGCGAAGCCACTTCGACGACCAGCTGGCGATTGAATTAGCTGCCTACGACAACCCAGACACCACTTCGGGTTGGCAGACCAGGTATCTGCAGGCCATCGGCAGCACGCAGATACTCAACGGTGTATCCGTTTCGAAGAACAAGGCCGCTGGCTTCACCGGGGCAACCTATGCGGCGACCTTCGAAGACCTCGACCAGGTGACGATTGAATCGGTTGGTTCTGATCGCGCTGGCTACCTCGAGCTGCTTCGTCAGATGCACAAAAACCACAATCACCAGTGGGCGAAGACCGGCTTGTCTACCATCCAGGCATCTGAGACTTTGCGCTCGATCTCGCGGGTTAGCTTCGTGACTTACCCCGAGAGCGACTTTGGTCGCAGATTGCAGCTTCTAGCGACCCTGATCCGTGCCGGAACTCCGATCAAGACTGCAAACATCGACTTCGGCGGAGACCTCGACGTGCACAGCGAAGCCGGGGTGGCGGTGGGCACCATGGCCGACAACTTCAAAGACCTCAACGACTCTATTGCCGCATTCAAGCAGGACCTCGGGGCGCTTTGGGCTAAGACCACGATTGTGACCGTGACAGAGTTTGGTCGTCGCCTACAAGAAAACGCATCTGCCGGTTTGGACCACGGATGGGGTTCCGCGATGTTCGTAATGGGTGGCGGGGTCAAGGGCGGCAAGATAGTGGCAAACTGGCCCGGCTTAGGCGAACAGGACCTCCATAATGGCGACCTAAAGGTGACCTTAGATTATCGACACGTGTTGACCGATGTTTTGCGCCACCGCGGAAACCTGTCGAGCGCCGAAGTGAACGCTATCTTCCCGGGCTTTAAGTTCACCGAACTCGGGCTTGCGCGCCAGCTCGGCTAGCCGCTAAACTGGAGGAAGCCAAAGACCGTCGGTTTTGCGCGTTCGCAAGGACAAGCAACGAAGGAACACGAAAGTGTCATCCAACGCAGGTGTGTGTAACAGTTTTTATTCTTCGAATTTCGATT
>JBEDKG010000091.1:0-13286 GCA_041172205.1 Actinomycetota bacterium
CGACAACTACGCCTTGAGAGGACGGAACGCTAATGAGCACTCGCAAAAAAGCGAAGGACATATTCTCCTCACCGCTAGCTTCGGCCACTGCCATCTTGATCGCGGTTCTCTGGACCATTCCAACCTTCGGTCTTTTAATCAGTTCGTTCCGCCCTCAGGCGGACATCAACCGATCTGGTTGGTGGATGTTCTTCACTAAGCCAAACGTTACCCTCGAAAACTATGCTTCGGTCTTGTTCGAAGGTTCTACAACGAACCCACCGCTAGCCCAGTTCTTTGTAAACAGCTTTGCGGTAACCATTCCTGCCGTGGTATTCCCAATCACCTTGGCCCTATTTGCCGCCTATGCCTTGGCCTGGTTCGAGTTCAAGGGTAAAGACACAATTTTCTTCATCATCTTTGGTCTGCAGATTGTTCCAATTCAGCTGACTCTGATTCCTTTACTTCAGCTGTTCTCTAAGGGTCTAAGCATTGGTGGTGTGACCATAATCCCCGACCTCAACATCACGGGAACCTTTATTCCAATCTGGATTGCTCACACAATCTTTGGTCTGCCTTTGGCGATCTTCTTACTTCACAATTTCCTAGGCCAGATTCCTCGAGAACTAATTGAGGCCGCCCGAGTTGATGGTGCCGGCTGGTTCACCTTGTTCACCAAGATCATCCTGCCGCTGAGTGTTCCAGCAATTGCTTCGTTCTCTATCTTCCAGTTCCTTTGGGTATGGAACGATCTCCTAATCGGGCTTACTTTCGGTGGCGGCGTGAAAGAAGTTGCACCGATGACGGTTCGTATCGCCGAGATGGTGGGTACTCGTGGCAGCGGTTGGGAGCTGCTAACCGCAGGTGCTTTCATCTCAATGGTGGTTCCATTGATAGTGTTCTTCTCACTACAGCGATTCTTCGTACGCGGCCTACTAGCCGGTTCGGTAAAGGGCTAAATACTTTTAGCGTTGTTCTAGCAACTGCTTGAACATGCGGGCGCTCGCCTTTGGTGTGCGCTCCATGGTCTGCTGGTTCACGTGAACGATTCCGAAGGTCATCTTCCAGCCTTCAGCCCATTCCAGGTTGTCGAACATCGACCAAGCATAGTAACCACGTAGGTCAACTCCACCGTCGCGCGCATCCAAGGCAGCATTGATGTGGTTTAGGTAGTAGTCCACGCGATCCTGGTCGTTCACATAGCCATCGACCAGCTGGTCATCCTTGAAGGCTCCACCATTTTCGGTGACGTACAGCGGCACGCCAGGTAGTCGTTGAGCGGTCTGCTGCAACGTGGTGGTCATGCTCGATGCGTCGATCTCCCAACCCATGTTGGTGCGTGGCTCTCGCGGAACGAAGTTCACGGAAGGCATACCAGGGTAGACATCCGTGTTCTGGCCAACAATGAAACCCTTGTCGTTGTCACTCGGGCTTTCAATGCGGTTTGGGGTGTAGTAGTTGATTCCAAGCCAGTCGATTGGGGTAGCAATTTCGGCCAGCTCGGATTCCTTGACAAAGCTCCAGTCGGTGATGTGGCGGGTGGCCTCAATCACATCGGCAGGAATTCCTCGACCAGCAACCGGGTCTAAGAACAAGCGGTTCTGAAGTCCGTCCATGAGCCAAGCGGCGTCACGAGTTCCTTCATCCTCAGCAATCATGGTGGTCAGATTCAGAACCAGGCCGGTGTTTTTGGCGCCATTGGCTCGCAAGGCCTCTATTCCGCGACCATGGCCCAGTAGGAGGCGGTAGGCAGCTTCAAAGCCCTTAGCTGGGTCGTTAGCACCTGGAGCGTGGATGTCGGTAGAGTATCCCAGGAATGCGGAAACCCATGGTTCGTTGAGAGTTGCCCAAGAGTCCACTCGATCGGCGAACTTGGTTGCTAGAACCGCTGCATAGTCTGCAAACTTATCGGCAATCGGCTCCCAAGTCCATCCGCCCTTGTCGCCAAAAGTCGACGGCAGGTCCCAGTGGTAGACCGTAGCGGCAGGCTTGATGCCGCGCTCTAATAGCCCGTCGATAAGGCGGTCGTAAAAGTCGATTCCCTCTGGGTTTAGGGCACCCTCACCGGTACGCATGATGCGTGGCCAGGAGAATGAGAAACGGTATGAATCAACACCTAGCCACTTCATGAGTTCTAGGTCTTCGTCGACTCGGTTCACGTGGTCGCAGGCAGGCTCACCGGTCGAACCATCCTTGATGTGACCGGCCTTGGCGAAGTCTTCCCAAATCGACGAACCGCGACCAGCAAGGTTACCCTCGATTTGCCACGACGAAGTTGCCGTACCAACCACGAAGTCTTTTGGCAGGCGAGCGGCCAACTGTGCAATGCGGTTAGAAACGTTGGTCATTGTTGGTTGCTTTCTTAGTACTTCGCGAATGCTTCGATGGTCTCGAAATGACGCTTTTCCCCAGCGGTCGTCACTTCAATCTCAAACGAAGGCAAGCCTACTTTGGTTATGAAACTAAGACGCGCTGAATCGTCACCGTGTTCCCAGCCGAGGGTCATGCTGTCGTCGCCGGTAACTTTGTAGCTGAACGTTCCGTTGAAGGCATTGTGCTTGCGAAGTCGTGCCAAGGCGATGATTCCCTGAACCACCGGCTGCTTCAGCGCTTCCTCGATCTCGGCAGGGGTGTAGTTGTGACGGTTGACGTCGCGGCCTTGGTCGCTCTTTCGGAACAGCTCCTGGTCGTCCATGCCGTTGAAGAGGCCAACATAGTAAACCTGTGGCTCTCCAGGCAGGAAGAACTGAACTGCTCGACTGATGAAGTAGGCGGTGTCGTTGGCCAGAATGTTTGGCAGGGTCGCGTTGATCTGGTGAGGCAGGGTGAACCACTGTGGAACCACGCTGGCAATGTTTGAGTGACCGTGGGTGTTCTCCGCAGCCGTCTCGAAAATGAATGACATGTCGTCTTGGCCGATCAGTCCAGGCTTGCCGTTGATTGGTCCGGCGTCGATCACACCATAGCCGTCGTGGGTGTCCAAAACGTTTAGGCAGTTGTCTGGGCGTTGCTGGAACCAAAGCTCCAACTTGTCGACCGTTCCGGTGAAGAACGAGTGAAGTAGCAGCGGAGCGGTTTGGAAGTCGTAGATTAGGTCGACCAGCGGGGCAATTGCCTGCTGCTGCGTGTAGTGAGCGTGAACTTCAACAAGAACACGCATGTCGTATGAGTGAATCAGCTCGGTAATCTCTTCAACGAATTTCAAGGTTTCCGGAGTCATGAATGAATCGGTTCCAGGAGTCTTGACCGCATAACCAACAGCGTCTAGGCGAACCACCTTTACTCCACCAGACTTCAGGGCCTCAAGCACATTGCGAAGGTACTTCTGGCCGGCTGGGTGCTTGATGTCGATGTCGACCTGGGAAGGCATGAAGGTAGTCCAGACCAAACGACGACGACCATCAACCTCATAGGCGGTGAATGGTAGCCCTGGGCGTGGACGGTAGAACGAGGTGATGCCTTCTTCGGTGCCACAGTTCGGGAAAACCACGTCGAAGGTTAGGAACAGGCCGTTGTATTCAGACTTTTCGCCCTTTTCCTGCCAGTCGAGGAATTCTGGCGACAGATAAGAGGAGTGGTTAACGATTAGGTCGGCGGTTAGTTCGTGAGTTTCCGAAATGCGCTTGAAGTCGCTCCAGTCACCGAGGCGTGGGTCAACAATCTTGTGGTCGATTGGGTCGAAGCCGGCGTCGTCGCCGTCGTATGGGTGGAAGAAAGGAAGTACGTGAATGCCTTCGAAGTCCTTCAATGGACCCTTCAGTAGCTTCTCAATTTCCCCTAGGTTTCCGCCAACGCGCTCCGCGTAAACCAGAATGCTTGAACCAGCCATTTTCCCTCTTCCTACAAGAATCAATCTCTTAATCGTATAACTGCGCTTTGCCTTAAACTTGTGGATGTAACCAAAACTCTAGGAGCGGCAATGACCGAAAAACAGGTTCGCCCGCGTACCGAGGGTTGGAAACAGAAACTTGATGAAAATGGCCGCCCACTGCTCGAATTCGAGCAGAAGCGCCGCGGTCAGCCTCCAGTTCATTTCACCGATTTGAGTGTTGAAGAGCGCGTTGAGAAGGTAAAGAGCCTGGGTCTGCCTGGCTTCCGCGCAAAGCAGTTGGCTAACCACTACTTCGTTCACTACACCGACGACGCATCAGAGATGACCGACCTTCCAAAAGAGGGTAAGGAAGAACTCGTCAAGGAGCTTTTCCCACCGCTGCTAACCGAAGTGAAGCGCCTTCAGACCGACAAGGGTGACACCATCAAGTTCCTTTGGAAGCTTTTTGATGGTGCACTAGTTGAGTCGGTACTCATGCGATACCCGAGCCGCATCACTCTCTGTGTCTCCAGCCAAGCTGGCTGTGGCATGAACTGCCCTTTCTGTGCCACCGGTCAGGCCGGCCTCACTAGAAACATGTCGGCAGCCGAAATCGTTGCCCAGATCGTTGCTGCCAACAAGGTTATTGCCGAAGGTGGCCTCGGAGGCAAGAAGACCGGTAACGGCGAAGAGCGCGTTGGCAACATCGTGTTCATGGGCATGGGTGAACCGCTTGCCAACTACAACCGCGTGATGTCTGCGGTGCGAACCATGGTGGCCGAGCAGCCAAACGGTTTGGGTATGAGCGCGCGCAACATCACGGTTTCTACCGTTGGTTTGGTTCCGGCAATCAAGAAGCTTTCCGACGAACACATTCCAGTGACCTTTGCCCTGAGCCTTCACGCCCCGGACGACAAGCTCCGCGATGAACTGATTCCAGTGAACTCGAAGTGGAAGGTCGATGAGGCGCTAGATGCCGCTCGCGAATACTTCGACAAGACCGGCCGTCGCGTTTCGATTGAATACGCACTGATCCGCGACATGAACGACCACGCTTGGCGTGCCGACCTTCTCGCTGAGAAGCTCAACGCGAGAGGTAAAGGCTGGGTTCACGTGAACCCAATTCCGCTGAACCCAACTCCTGGGTCGGTTTGGACCGCAAGCACCCCTGAAGCCACCGATGAATTTGTTCGCAGGCTCGAAAAGGCTGGGGTTCCAACCACCCTCCGCGACACCAGAGGCAAGGAAATCGACGGCGCCTGTGGTCAACTTGCCGCTGCCGACTAACGGGAACAAAATCTGTCAAGGTGGTGTTTACTTAATACATGACTAAGAACCAAGAAGTAACTTTCGGCCTAGACACCTTCGGCGACATGTCTCGCGACCTTGAAGGCAAAGAAATCACTGCCGGTCAAACCATTCGCAATCTTATTGACCAAGGCAAACTTGCCGATGAACTTGGCCTGAGTAACTTCAACGTTGGCGAACACCACCGCGACGACTTCGCGGTTTCGGCCCCAGACACCGTGCTAGCCGGCCTCGCCACGGTTACCAAAAACATCATCCTTGGCACCGGCGTTACCGTGCTCTCTTCAGAAGACCCAGTTCGCCTTTACCAGCGCTTCGCAACCATCGACGCAATGTCTAACGGCCGAACCGAGATCACCGCCGGTCGCGGATCCTTTATCGAATCTTTCCCACTATTCGGTTACTCAATGCAGGACTACGAAGTTCTCTTCGAAGAGAAGCTAGAACTGCTCAAGGAGCTCCTAAAGGAGGAACCGGTCACTTGGGTCGGAACCAAGCGCGCCAGCCTCACCAACCAGCAGGTCTACCCAAAGACTGAAGGTAAGAACATCCGCCTTCGCGTTGGTGTTGGCGGTAGCCCAGAGTCGGTAATTCGCGCTGCTAGGCTCGGCATCCCAATGGCACTAGCCATCATCGGTGGCGACCCAGCTCGCTTTGCACCGTTTGCCAAGCTCTACCGCGACAGCCTGATGAAGTTCGATCACGGCCCGCTGCCTATCTCAATCCATTCGCCAGGCCACATCGCCGAAACCGATGACGAAGCCTTCGAACAGCAGTGGCCAAACTATGCCATCAGCTTTGGACGCATCGGCCGGGAACGCGGCTGGGGTCCAATGAGCATCGACCACTTTATCCAAGAGGTAAACCACGGTTCGCTCTACGTCGGTTCGCCAGACACCGTTGCCAAGAAAATCGTTCACGCCATCGAATCGGTTGGAGCAAACCGCTTTGACCTCAAGTACGTGACCGGTCCAACCCCTCACGAACACGCCATGAAGTCGATCGAACTTTATGCAACCGAGGTAGTGCCTCGAGTTAAGGCAATCCTAAGTAAATAACGGCTTGGAATTCGGCTAGATTTATCCCTGTTCAAGTTTCAAAGGGGAACTAAGTCAATGTCCAAAGCCACAAAATTCTTTGCAGCGGTTGCCGCATTTGCACTAACCATCACGGGTCTAACTGTGATGCCAGCGCAGGCGGCAGATCCTTACACCTTGACCGAGGTGAAGAGTGGTCTTGATGCCTCAGCCGACATAGTTTCCGCGAACACACGTGTGTACTGGAAATCAGGTAACCAGCTCTGGACCAGCGATGGAACTACCTCTACCGCCTTGCACACTTTCACTTCTTCTACCTCACTGAGCCTCACCCAGTCCTCACCTCAGTACACCGAGAGCGGCTTCTTCGACTACAGCACCTATATCAACCGTGCCGTAACCGTTGGGGATGTCATCTACTTCTGGGCTGCCACTGAAAACCCGATGAACCCTGGCACTGAAGCATGGAACATTTGGAAATCGGATGGAACCGTTAGCGGGACTGTTCGAGTTACTGATCGATACATCGACTTCTTCACTCCAAGCGGTTTGGATAACCCAACATCGTTACGAATTGCTGGAAATTACATCTACTACTGGGATCACTTCCGAGATGGCTTCGGTACTCTCACTCGTAACCTAAACCGACTCAACCTAACTTCTGGCCTAAATGAAATCGTCACTGGCGCTCCGACCAACAAACCTTGTGACAACCAGAGCGGTTCGGCTGACCAAAGCCAGTTCGAGGTTATTGGAACCAATCTGATCTTTGACTACGGCGACAACTTGGCTCAAAGTGGTCAGGATTGCGTCACCCGCATTGGTGCGCTTGACCTAAACAATTTTTCGTTCAGCACCATTTCCCCAATCTCAGTTGGACCCGACCTGTTTAGCGTTCAAGGCCCAAATAACTGGACCCGCCTTGGAAACAAGATTTACTTCATCGGATCAGTCTCGGATCAGGGCTACTTCAACTCGTCTGAACTTTGGGTCACCGATGGAACTTCAGCTGGCACAACGCAGGTTACAAACCTTAAGGAATCAGGTATTGGTGTCATGCACGGTGTTGGTAACACCAAGCTAGCCTTCATGAGACCGTTCACCTTCGGTGGTTACCTGTACTTTGCAGGCTGGCAAGATGACATCGACATGTACGGCATCTACCGCACCAACGGAACCGGAAGCCCAGAACTTTGGATGACCGGAGCCACCCTGACCAATCTGGGTGCCCGCACTAATGTGCCGGCGCAGGTAATCAACAATGGCGGGACCCCGTACATCGTGGTTGATGGCTACAGCCCAGACAATAAGCAGCACATGTACTCAATTAACATGACTACAAAGGCCGCAACTCTAGTCACCCCTAATGCATCCACCACAGATGACTCAGTGGGAACTTTGACCGCTCCTTGGGGTGCGACCGACTACACCGCGCCAATCACTTGGAGCGGTAAAGTTTGGTGGCTGGCAAAGACCAACGCCGACAACCCTGGCAACGCTCGTAACGTGTTCTACACCGACGGCACTGCTGCCGGCACTGCTGCCGTTACTAATTTCGATGGCGATGTAGGCACCGGAATTGGTTATCAGGGATCAGGTCAGGTTGACCAGTTTGCTGAAAATGCGACACGTCCATTGGTTGCCAACTCGGCTGGCCTTTGGTTTCTTCGCGGACCGGTCTACCCAAGCACCACCTGGTCCCTCTACCGGGTACAGGTAAACAACATAACTCCGCCACCGCCACCGCCTGCCAGCCTCACCTGCGCAGGTCAGATCACCAAGCTAAAGGTGGAGGCCGAGTCGGCCACGAGCCTAAGCCCTAGCTTCAACAAGAACACTTGCGAGTACACAATCAAGGTAGACGCCAAAACAAGCAAAGCTGATTTCACGCCTACCTCAACATCGAACGTGAACGTAAAGGTGAACGGCACTTCGGTGAATGCTGCATTGCAGAGCACCAAAACACAGAAGGTTACCTTAGGCGCGGCAAACACCACGACTCAGGTTGACTTCGTTTTCGGAAGTGACACTTATCGTGTGAACGTTCAGCGCGGAACTCCGGCTATGCCTGGAGCAAAGGATCAAACCTTCACCGCACCTTCCCTAAACGGCTCTGTAAAGAGCGTTGACAAGGACGAGAAGAAGGAAGCCGACGAAGACGGCAATAAAAAGAAGGTTGAAGTGACCATCATCGGTGGTGACTTCGAGAAGAAGGTTGCCAAGCTCGATGAGAAGGGCAAGAATGACGAAGTCTTCGCTGCCAAGTTGCCAGAGATCAACGGAACCGTTGAAAAAGTCAAGGTCGACGACGAGCACCGCATCATCGTTGCCGGTGACTTCACCACACCAGACGGCGATAAGGACATCATCCGTTTGAAGCCAGACGGCTCGAAGGATAAGAGCTTCGATGCCCCAGATCTTGGTGGCTCGAACGCCAAGGTGAAGGACGTTGACATCCAGAAGGACGGCAAGATTGTTGTCGTAGGTGACTTCAATGAGCCTTCCAAGTCAAACGTGAAGCGTTTGAAGGAAGACGGCAAGGAAGACACCGGTTTCGAGTCGAAACTTCCTGACATCAATGGCGAAGTCAAGGCCGTTAAGGTCCAGGACGACGGCAAGATCTTGCTCGGTGGCCACTTTGAAAATGCGGGCGGGGACAACGACCACGACAAAATCGTCCGTGTTGAAAAAGACGGGAAGTTGGACAACAGCTTCAAGCCTGCATCCAACGGTGCTCACTTCAACGACGACGTCGAAGACATTGAAACCCAGAAAGACGGCAAGATAATCGTTGTTGGTAAGTCGAATAAAGACAACGACAACGAAGCCGACCAGGTTACTCGTCTGAAGAAAGACGGTAAGGAAGACGAAACCTTCAACTTCGATGGCGTTATTCCTTCGGGTAAGAAGGTTGAGTCGGTCAAGGTTCGCGACACCGGTGACATCTACATTTCCGGTGACTTCGACAACGTTGGCGACGACGAAGGTGACAAGATTGCCAAGGTCAAGAAGGACGGTCACGTTGACAACGACTTCAACCCAGAACACCACGACGGCGATGTTCACGACATCGAGCTACAGAAACACGGCAAAGTCTTCTTGGCCGGTGAAGGTTCCGGCGACGGAGACCGCGTTGACAAGCTAGAACAGGATGGCGACGACACCCCTCGTTACGACTCTATCGATAACGATCGCTCTGCTAACAAGGTTCCAACCGGCGTTCCAGGTCAGACTCACATTCACGGTGACGGCTTCACTCCGGACACCACTGTGACCATCGGTGGAAAGCCGGCAACCGTAGTTTCGGTTGATGACCGTGGAGAAGACCTTGTAGTGCAGGTCCCTGCACCAGACAACAGCCACAAGGGCGGCTCGGATCACAGCCGCAAGCCTGCCGACGTTGTAATTACCGTGCCTGGTGAAGATCCAATCACTGTTCCTGAGGCGTTCGGTTACACCGATCGCCTTGAGCCTCAAAAGATCACCCCGAACGGTGACCACTTCAACTCTGATAAGGACGATGAAGATAAGAAGGGCAAGGTTCAGGACGACGAAGCCATCACCGGAAACATTCCGAGCGGCGAGTCAGTTGTTGCAGTTTCGAAGACCCCTGAGGTGTGCACCATCGACGATGAGAACCGTGTTCACTACCACCACCGTGGTGACTGCAAGGTCGTCATCGATGCCCCAGCAACCCTTGGTTACGCCGACCCAGCTCCGGTTACCGAAGTTATTCCGGTTGCAGGTATTGACCCACAGTTGGCTCCACCAAGCCTGCCGGACCTAACTGTTCCATCGGTTCCAGATACCGGCTATCAGCTGCCGTCAGCAGTTACCGCGGACCCTGAGATTCCTGTGGTTTATGTTCCAACCACTCCGGATGTTTGCGTAGTTGGTGCTGATGGCGTAGTCACTCCGATTGATCCATCTCAGGACTGCACCATTCAGGTAACCACTCCTGGTACGCCAATCTATGAGCCAACCGCTCCTACCGCACCGCCGGTGACGTTCACCCTCCCGCACACCGCTTGGATTCCTCCAACGCCGGTGAACGGTGTGGTTACGGAGCCGGCAGTTCCTTCGGTTTCGATCCCTGGCACGGGTGGAACCGCAATGCTTGGTAACGACCTTGGGTTCAAGTACGACAAGGCGAAGGGTACTCTGACCCCAACCGCCTGGGGTATCTACTTCGGCCCAATCAAGGCAACCATTAACTACTCATGGACCAAAGCCGACAGCTCTACTGGCTCTGGCACCTGTGTGGTCAACTGGGGTGTTTTGAAGAAGTGGTCGAAACTGAGCAAGGCCGACCAGAAGAAGTACAAGAAGCCATTGGCTGCAAAGGTCTTCACCACCACAGCAAACTGTAAGGTGAACCCGGCTGCCAAGGCTGCGCTCGCGGTTGCCGGAACTTCGTTCACAGCGACTTCCGACGTACTGCGTACCCGTATGTGGCCAGCCACCTACAAACCGGAAAAGCCGATCATCCCAGGTGTTCGTTTGCAGCCGGTTCCAATCGAACCAAGAACCCGCCACTACACCCTGGTGATTAACACCCAGTAGCGGTTAGAGGCTAGTAAGTAGCCCCGCGCGATCGCCTGCTAGCAGTAGCGGGATGAGAGTGCGGGGTTGCTGCTTTAACGAGGCGAAATCATTGAAGCCGGTCGCTTTGAAAATATGCTTTGCCGCATCGGCCAGGGTGTCGAAGTATGCCTGGTCGGTGACTTTCACGCTCGGCAGGTAGTAGCCGAGGTCGTGCGTTGCCACAATGCGGCCGTATTCGTAGAGCAAGGCAGGCTCAGCCTTGAGCACTTCAAGGGTGTCAAAGATTGCCTTGATGCGGTCGTTTAGGTTTCGCAGCTCGGCGCGCTTTTGGGTAATCGATTTGGTGTCGCCGGTGCGAACACGCCAAAGGTAGCTAGGTGCACTGACCGAACTGAACGTGCCTGCAGTCAGGTACAACCTGGTCATAACCGCCATGTCTTCGTAGAGCACGTTCTCGGGGAACCTAAAACCCTGCCCCGCCCAAAGGTCGAATGCGATTAGTTTGTTCCAGGCGGTCACATCGCTCATGAATTCAGGTTGCTCAACAATTGAGGTGCGGTGACGGTCAACCGAATAAAGCGCAGGTCGTCGAGACTGCTTCTTCAAGCCCATCATGCGAACTGGGTTTCCAACCACGAGCTTCACGTTGTCGGCTTTGGCCATCGCTAGGTAATTGGCAATTGCGTGCATTGGCAGCACGTCGTCGGAGTCCACAAAAAGGATCCAGTCACTCTTCTCGATGGCCTGAACGCCGGTGTTTCGGGCAGCACCCAGACCGTTGTTCTTTTTGGTGACCAAAGAAAAGTTGGGGAACGCTTTGGCAAAGCTTTTGGCAATCGTTTCCGAGCCATCGGTCGAGCCGTCGTTGACCATGATTACCCGAACGTTTCGGTGGGTTTGAGCGGCCAGGCTCAGCAGGCAAACCTCGAGGTAGCTTTCTACGTTATAGATGGGAACCACGACGGTTACCAGAGGCAGCGAAGTGTCGATTACCTTGCTAGAGGCTTTCCGAAGTTTCCTAAGGTGGCGTGCGTAAAGCAGCTGTTCTGCAGGTTCGTTATCCAGAATGGCGTTGGCCACTCGGGCAAGCGGTTTGCGAATGGCACCCAGCATGGTTAAAGGGTCTTGGCGTATTCCTTGAGCCAGGCGCTCAGCTCTGGGCCAATGTCTTCGCGGCGGGTACCGAGGATCATGGCAGCCTTCAGGAAGCCAACCTTGTCGCCGGTGTCAAAACGGTTGCCCTTGAAGATAACTCCGCGAACTCCGCCGGCAATCTCTGGGTGAGCCACTGCAGCCTCAAGGGCGTCGGTTAGCTGAATTTCGCCACCGCGACCAGGCTCCGTGGTTTCAAGAATTTTGAACATCTCTGGGCGAAGAATGTAGCGACCGATTACCGCGAGGTTTGAGGGTGCGTCCTCGGTTCGAGGCTTCTCCACAAGGTCGTTCACGATCACCACATCGCCAACCTCGGTCTTGGTTACCGCGGCACAGCCGTACATCGAAATCTCGGAAGGATCTACTTCCATTAGAGCAATGACGTTGTCGCCGGTCTCTTCGTGAATCTGAATCATGCGAGAAAGTAGCGGATCTTTCGCATCGATGACGTCGTCGCCCAGTAGCACAGCAAACGAGTGGTCGCCAATGTGCTGCTTGCCAGTTAGCACCGCGTGGCCGAGGCCCTTCGGGTCGCCCTGGCGGGTGTAATAGATGTCGGCCAGCTCGGTTGACTCTTGAACCTGCTCTAGGCGGTCTTCATCGCCCTTAGCCATCAGAGTCTGCTCAAGTTCGGCGACTCGGTCGAAGTGGTTTTCCAGCGCGCTCTTGTTGCGGCCGGTAATCATGAGGATGTCGGTTAGGCCGGTGTCAACGGCCTCTTCAACCACATACTGAATCACTGGCTTGTCGACCAGTGGGAGCATTTCCTTAGGTAGAGCCTTGGTGGCAGGTAGGAATCGAGTTCCCAAACCGGCTACCGGAATCAGGGCCTTGGTGACCTTGAAGTTATTAGACATTGTTCCCCTAGAACATTTCGTTTACGCGCTGAAGATCTTCGTCAAAGTCGATCTCGATGGCGTAAAGGTCTGAGATGTCGATTGCCTTGAACTTTAGGCCGTCGCGCTCGATGGCAACTTCAATGCCGCGCTCGAAGTAATCCTGGTCGCCAACTTCGTCCAAGCGTTCAATTAGCTTGGCCTTGTCTCCTGCAGAAACGTAGTTGATGCCAACCGCTTCGCCTAGCCCGCCAACAACAACCTTTGAGAGTTCGTTGATGAAGCCTGAGTCGTCTAGGGTGTATTTCACTTCTTCGTCGCTGACCTTAGAAGTGTTGACCACGATGAACGACTGCTCGGCATCGATGGCTGGCTTCACGCGGTTTAGAACTTCTGGGTCGTAAACCACATCGCCGTTCATCCAAAGCACGCCTCCATCGCCAGAAGCACGAAGTGCCTTTAGTAGCGACTTTGAGGTGTTGGTCTGGTCGTAAAGTTCGTTGTATACGAAGGTTGCTTCAGGGAAGCGCTCGATGATTGCTTCGAGCTTGAAACCGACCACAATCATTAGGCGGTAGGTGTCACCGAAACCGTGCTTGATGTTGTCGATCTGCT
>JBEDKG010000092.1:0-5671 GCA_041172205.1 Actinomycetota bacterium
TGGGGATTTCATAATCACCATGGGATGTGGAGACGTTTATCGCATGGTTCCTCAAATCCTCGACGCCCTCGAGAGTTAAGTCTTTGAAACGCCCTCCTTCGAGAACCGGTTCCAAAAAACCACCGGCCAAGGTAATTCCACTTTTGCCTAAGCGAGAGAAGAAGGCAGCCAGTGCGTCCAAGCCCTCGGTAAAACGAGAAGTAATCCGCAAACAAGCAAAACGTCTAGGAGCTGCAGAGCGCTTAAACAGGGCATCCGTAGCCCAGCTCCGTCCTCGGATTGCCTTTGGTCGCAGAGTCTTCTTGGCATCAATGATTTCGGTCGGGCTGTTGGTGGTTTTGGTGATTGTTGCCGTGGTCTCACCACTTCTTGCCGTGCGGGAAATTGAAATTGTTGGAACAAACAGAGTTTCGGCGACCGAGATTTTGAAAGACCTCAAGTACTTGAAGGGTAAGCCGCTGCCTCAGATCACCAGCGACGAGTTGGCGACAAAATTGGGTAAGTATGAGCTTATCGACTCGGTTTCGGCTGTGGCTCTACCTCCCAGCAAATTGCGAGTGGTTGTCGTTGAGCGAAGCGCTATAGCGATAGTCAGTATCAACAATGTTCCTTATCTTTACGACGCAGCTGGAGTTCAACTTGGTCGTGCTGGCGCAAAAGACCGACTTCCAATAATTCACAATGCCGGCAATCCTTCGAGTTCTGTGGCTTTCAAGTCTGCCGTTTCAGTGCTCCTGAGCCTTCCTGTAGATCTGTTACCTAGGGTTTTCTCGGTCTCTGCAGCATCCAAAGACAACGTTGTGTTGGCTTTGAGAACTTACAGCCAGCAAATCTTCTGGGGCGATGACTCTGACCCAGCTCTGAAGGCCAAAGTTCTTGGTGCATTGATGAAGCACTACGCAACTCACTACCGGGCTACTTTTGACGTATCGTCGCCGAGCCAGCCTTCTGTTTACTAGCGCGACACGCCTACCCCCTTCCCTTCGTTTTAGGGTTTTTCGGCGTAATTTCTAGGCGCAGTGATAAAACACGAGCCTTCTTTAACGTTCAGCGTGAGGTTTAAGGTTCGCAAAATGGAGGTAACTCATGGCACAACAGCAGAACTATCTGGCTGAAATCAAGGTCGTCGGCGTCGGTGGTGCAGGCGTCAACGCTGTAAACCGCATGATCGAAGCTGGTCTGCGCGGAGTCGAGTTCATCGCTGTAAACACCGATGCACAGCAGCTTGCCATGAGTTCTGCCAACGTAAAGATCGACATTGGTCGCGAAACCACTCGAGGCCTTGGCGCCGGAGCGGACCCGGAGGTTGGCCGACGTGCCGCCGAAGAACACGTTGAAGAACTGGAAGCTGCACTTCGCGGTGCCGACATGGTTTTCGTTACCGCGGGTGAAGGAGGCGGAACCGGTACCGGTGCTGCACCAGTAGTAGCCAGAATTGCCAAGGAAGCCGGTTCCCTTACCGTTGGCGTTGTTAGCCGCCCATTCACCTGGGAAGGCCCACGTCGCGCCCAGCAGGCCCAAAAGGGTATCGAAGAACTTCAGCAACAAGTTGACACCCTGATCGTGGTTCCAAACCAGCGACTCCTAGACATCGATGACCTTGCCATTAGCCTCGACAATGCGCTGAAAGTCGCCGACGATGTACTTCGCAGCGGTGTTCAAGGAATTACCGACCTAATCGCCATTCCTGGCGCCATCAACCTTGACTTTGCCGACGTTCGTTCGGTTATGCAGAATGCCGGAACCGCGCTTATGGGTATCGGAAGCGCTAAGGGTGAAGACCGCCACATCAAGGCTGCCGAGAAGGCAATCAACAACCCGCTGCTAGAAGCCGGAATCGATGGCGCTCACGGCGTGCTGATGTTGGTTCAAGCTGCTGGCAACATGGGGCTTCACGAAGTCTCTGAGGCTTCAGCACTAATTCAAGAATCGGTTAGCCCAAATGCCAACGTAATCTTTGGTGTTTCGTACGATGACTCGCTTGGCGATGAGATGCGCATCACCGTGATTGCAGCCGGCTTCGACGGAGGTACTCCAGTTCGTAAGCCTTCGATGCCAATCACCATGCGTACCAACACTGACCAGATTCAGGTAATCGAAGTTGAAGAACCGGCACAGGACCCTGTGGTAATCGAGTCTCCAGTTCCATTCGCTGAGTCATCTGAATCTCAAGCCGATGACACCTTTGGTGGCTACCTAGCTGAGCCAAAGGTTGTGTCGCCAGTGACCGAAGCGATCGATATTCCTGCAGAGCCTAAAAAGAATGACGACGGTTTCGGCGACAACTTGGACATCCCAGACTTCCTCAGATAGTGGACACCCTCGCTAAGCGGCTGAAAAGCACTCGAGAGGCTATCCAAGCTGAGTGCAATCGACTGCAAAGGGCTGAGCCCACACTGATTGTGGTTACCAAGAACCATCCGGTTTCACTTGCCGAGGAGCTCTACTCACTCGGTGAACGCGACTTTGGAGAAAATCGAGTTCAAGAAGCTGAACCTAAGGCCGAACTCTTGGTTGAACACCAAGATCTAAATTGGCACCTGATTGGTCAACTGCAAACCAACAAGGTCAAACAGGCTCTTACTTTTGCTCGGTCTATCCACTCTCTAGATCGCGAAAGTCTCCTCGTGGAGTTGCAAAAGCGAACTTCCGAAAGAGAAAATCCACTCGATGTGTTTATACAGGTGAATCTCACAGACGACCCTGGTCGTGGGGGAATTGAAATCGACGAAGTGGTGCGGTTCGCCGATCGTGTGGCGGCTGTTGAAACTCTCCACCTACGCGGACTGATGGCAGTAGCATCCCTCGACGAGGACCCTTCGGTAGATTTCGAGAAAGTTGCCAGCCTGTCACAAAAGTTGATTGTCAATCATCCCCAGGCCGGAGATTTGTCGATTGGAATGTCAAACGATTTCCTAGAGGCTCTTCAGTTCGGTGCGACACACCTAAGAATCGGCACCGCAATCACGGGAAATCGCTAGTTTTAGCAATATTCTGAACTCAACTGCATTAGGAGGCTCAATCATGGGTGTAATGGATTCATTCAAGGACTACTTCGACTTTTCTTCAAAGGGAGACCGTCCGGCCCCAACCCGTCCGACCAGCTCTGGCAAGACCGGCGGTGCAAAAGTCACTCCAATTCGCAACACTTCTCGCGGTGGAGACATCAACGAAATTGTCACCCTTGACCCAACCGGATTCCAGGATGTCAAAGAAATCGCAGAGCACTTCTGCAACGATATCCCTCTGGTAATCAACATGGCAGCGCTGTCCGAGAAGGACTCTCAGCGCACTCTAGACTTCCTGCTCGGCCTTAAAGAAGGACGTCACGGACAGCTAAAGCGCGTCACTCCAAAGGTTTTCTTGCTAACTCCGGCAAACGTTTCAATCAATCAGGACGAAGAAGAGGAAGAACTCGACGAGTTCATTGGTTAGTCGCGAAGCTGTGTAAAGTCACGGCACGCGAATTACCCTGTTTGTTATCCTTGTACTGAATTTGAGAACGTAAAGAGGTTCGTAATGTCATTGACTCCCGAAGATGTCGTCAATAAGAAATTTCAACCAACCAAGTTTCGTGAAGGCTACGACCAGGACGAAGTCGATGAGTTTCTCGACGAAATCATTGTTGAGTTTCGTCGCCTCAGTCAAGAGAACGAAGATCTAAGACAGCGTTTGCTCGCATCTGATGGTCGAATTGCTGAACTACAACGATCACCTGGCGGAATGGCCGGAGCACTTACATCAAGCAATAGCGATGTAGCGACTTCAATCACAAACCCAGGAGCAGCGTTCCCTGAGGCAATGGCAGAAGCCAGCGCCAACGACCCAAACAACACCAACAACTTGCTGCAGTTGGCCCGTAAACTTCACGACGAACACGTTCGAGAAGGTATTGCCAAGCGCGACGCACTGATTGCAGAAGGCCAGGCCACTGCGGCTCGACTTCTCCGTGAATCGGAAGCTCAGCAGCGTTCCGACCTAAGTAACCTTGAGCAGGAAAAGGCGTTGCTGGAGCACGCCATCCAAGAATTGCGCCAGTACGAGCACAGCTACCGCGCCAACATCCGAAACTTCATCGAAGCACAACTGCGCGATCTTGATGTTCCAACTCAGACGTCAAACGGTTCTCAAGGAATGCTGGGTAACTAGTTTTTATGGCTACCCGTAGCAAAACTAAAAAGACAGTTCTTTACCTAGTTCTAACCATCTTCTTATTTGCAATAGATCAGGCTACAAAGGCTTGGGCGTTGGCAACTCTAACGCCGTTCCAGGGGAAACCTTTTATTGGGGAACTCCTAAAGTTTTATCTGGTTTGGAACGACTCGGCAGCATTCTCAATTTCCTTCGGTGCAACTTGGATTTTCACAATCATTTCCTCGGTGGCCACTCTGGTCGTTATTTGGTTGATGCTGCGTACGCCATCAAAGGCCTGGCGTTTAACTCTTGCCATTTTGCTAGCTGGTGTAGTTGGAAACCTTGCTGACCGCCTGTTCCGTGAGCCAGGATTTCCAGTTGGAAAAGTTGTCGACTTTCTGCAGCTTCCATTCAACTTCCCGATTTTCAATGTTGCCGACATCTGCATTACCGGCTCTATGACTGCTGTGGTCATCTTGGTTATGCGTGGAATTAAACTCGGTTCTTGATGACCGAGCTAAAGCACGTAGTAATTCCCGATGGCTTGGACGGCCTTCGCGTTGACGCAGGTTTGTCCAAAGCTCTAGGTCTTTCCAGAACAACTGTTGTCGAACTTGTGGAGCAAGGAGCTGTAACTTGCGATAACAGGCCTCTTGGGAAAAGCGATCGCCTAGTCGCCGGTTCCGTCGTCGAGGTGGCGATTGCAGAGAAAAAAGACCGACTACTGATTCAACGGGATGAAGTTCCAGACTTCAAGGTCATTTTTCAAGACGAACACCTAATCGTCATTGACAAACCAGCTGGAGTGGCCGCCCATCCTTCGGTGGGTTGGGATGGCCCAACTGTTCCAGGAGCGCTATTAGGTTTGGGAATTCAGTTATCGACTTCCGGAGCGCAAGAGCGTCAGGGAATTGTTCAGCGACTAGATGTAGGGACCAGCGGGCTGATGGTTCTGGCTAAGTCCGAGTTAGCTTACTCACGTCTGAAGCAGGCCTTTCGAGACCGAGCAGTCCATAAGGTTTACCACGCGTTGGTCCAAGGTCATCCAGACCCTTCAGCTGGAACCTTTGACGCGCCGATTGGTCGTCACCCAAAATCCGAGTTTAAGTTTCAGGTACACCCGGACGGCAAGCCATCGGTTACTCATTACGAAACCATTGAGGCGTTCCGTGCCGCCTCGTTGCTTGAGATTATTTTGGAAACCGGTCGAACCCACCAGATTCGCGTCCACTTCTCAGCCTTTAGGCACCCTCTGGTCGGTGACACAATGTATGGCGCAGATCCAACCCTTGCCAAGAAATTGGGCATCGAACACCAGTGGCTTCATGCCGTTCGCTTGAGTTTCGAACACCCGATCACTGCAGAAACAGTCACTTTTGAAAGTGAATATCCCGCCGAATTGGTGAAGGTTCTCGACCTTCTGCGTGGCTAATTTCGAGATGTCTCAAAAGCGGATACTCTTATCTGTCTTAGGTGATTTTTAGAGGTGAAACGTGTCCGGTAAGTCTTTCGTTCACCTGCACGTACACACCGAATA
>JBEDKG010000093.1:0-4866 GCA_041172205.1 Actinomycetota bacterium
TTAGAACCAAAGTGCGACGACCGGTCGCGGCAAGTTCGGCAGCGCGCTTTAGAACGGTGTCGTGTTTTTTATCTAGGACGAACTCTGGCGCTCCGAGCGTCCAGGTTCCTTCCTTCTTGAATGTGAACGAAGACCACTTCTGAGCCGAGGTGAAAGCCACCGACGATTCGTGTTTCAAATTCTGGTGACCGCTGAATGCAGGGGCTAGGCAGCGGGCGGTCGCGTTGGCGTCTGGGTCGTTTCCGAAGTAAGCCAGAATTGCCTCGTGACCGAGCGAGTCTTTACCAACCAACTCGAGTGTCTCAAACTCGATGTCGCCTTCGGTTAGGGTTCCGGTTTTGTCGAAGCAAACCACGTCGACGCGAGCGAGGCCTTCAACCGCAGGTAGTTCCTGAAGCAATACGTTTTTGCGAGCCAAGCCCATGGCGGCCACCGCGAAGGTGATTGAGGTGATCAGCACCAAACCTTGAGGTACGAAGGCAATCACGCTGGCAATAGCGGCAACCGTGGCTTCCAGCCAAGAGCCATCGGCAATGGCCTGAACCCACCCGCCGCGAGCCTGCATCTGGCCATTGGCTGCAATGAGTACAAACGGTAGCAGTGCGTAGCTGATCCACTTGATTACCTTGTTGATGGCGTTACGAAGCTCGCTGGCTACCAGCGAAAACTTCTTGGCCTCGATGGTGATCTTTGATGCGTAGGTGTTCGAACCAACCTGGGTTACTCGGGCGAGACCTCGACCTGCCGAAACTGCCGAGCTGGCTAGTAGCGTGCTGCCGATTTCCTTCTCAACAGGTTCCGATTCGCCGGTCAGAATCGATTCGTCTAGTTCCAGGCCGTCCGAGTAAATAACCTCGGCGTCGGCAAGTAGTTGGTCTCCCGCGCGAAGTTCCAGTAGGTCGTCCATGACGATTTCTTCCAACTTCAAATCGACCAGCTCACCATTACGACGGGCGCGAGCGTGAGGTGCGTGAAGCAGCGAGATTCGGTCAAGTGTGCGCTTGGAACGGTATTCCTGAATTACACCGATCAGGATGTTTGAAATAACCGCCAAGCCAAACAGGGCATCTTTCCATTGGCCGAGTAGTAGAAGCGCGAGAAATGAACCGCCAACGATGGCGTTGAACAGTGTGAAGAAGTTGGCGCGAAGAATGCTCGAGAACTTGCGAGAAGAAGAAGTGTCTTGCTTATTGGTGAGCCCAGCCGCAACACGCTCGGCAACTTCGGCCGTGGTGAGTCCAGGGTTCACGATCTCTGACATGCCTCTAGGCTACCGAATCGGTAGGTTTGTAGTTGCGAAAGGTTTTTCCATGAATTTTGCTCTCTTTGCCAGCATTGGCTTCTACGCGGTCTGTCTGTTTCAGTTTGCTCTGATTCTTGGTGCACCTTGGGGTGAGTACACCATGGGCGGTCAAAAGAAAGGCAAACTTTCGTCTCAGGGTCGGGTAATGGCGGGAGTATCGATACTTGTTCTGATTCTCATGGCTCAGGTCCTGCTCGCAACCATAGGTGATGGGCTCATTACGGATTGGCCAAGCCCCATTTTGGAAGTGCTCAAATGGCTAACCTTCGCCTACGCAATACTCGGATTCGTGATGAATTGGATCACCCGCTCAAAGAAAGAGCGAATGGTTTGGGGTCCTGTGGCCACCATTCTTTTAGTTCTTGTTTCGTTGGCAATCTTCGGCACTGGGGTCCCGATTGTCGACTAAGAACAACCGCGTTCAAGAATTCTTTTCGGTCAGATTCCGAAGACTCCTCTCTGGCGCACCCGATGGAACGCCGCCTTGGCTGGAGATCATCGCCGGTGGTGAAACCGGTGGATTGTTTCTGCCAACCGATGGACCTTGGGTGGTTCACCGCGACTTTGGAACGCTGGTCGGCGGAATTCGTGCGCTACTGGTTCAGGCACTGCACCCGGCAACGCTGGCCGGAGTTCGCAACCACTCGCGCTATGAAAAAGATCCGCTAGGACGACTGGCCGGAACGATTCGTTGGCTAACTGTCACCACCTTTGGTTCGCACGCCGCCGTGTCTGGCGAAGCGTCGCGAGTAAATAGATTGCACACCCGTGTGGTTGGAGAAAAGCCGGTTCCTTATCGGGCCGCCGACCCACATCTGCTGCTCTGGGTGCACGCCGCTTTCACCGACTCTTTCCTTTCGGCGCATCAGCTTTACTGCGTTGCACCGATTCCTGGTGGAGCCGACGGTTACGTTTCCACCTGGGCCCGTTCGGTGGAACCGCTCGGGCTTGAGAATGCCCCAAAGACTTTTGCCGAGCTTGATTCCCGCATGGACGAATTCATCGACGAACTCGTTGTGAACGAAGACACACGGTCGGTGGTGCAGTTCATTCGCAAGCCGCCCCTTCCGTTCGGTGTTCGATCCGCCTACGGTCTGCTGTTTCAGGCCGCGGTGGTGTCGCTTCGTCCGGAGCATCGAGCCATGCTTGGTTTGAAATCGGCTCCGCGCTGGATTGTGATTCCAACCACCCGATTCTTACTCAAAGCTATTCGTGTGCTGATTGGTCCTGAGTCGCCGATTGAAGATGGCGCACTTCGTCGCCTTGCCCGTCTTGGTTTGATCTGAAATAAAAGGTAATCACCGCGGGTTATGGCTGGGGTAGCGAGAAAATAGAAGTCCACCCGAAATAACTCCAGGAGAAGATATGTCCTTTTCATTCGACCGTAAAAACTTTCTAAAGGCTGCCGTAACCGCGGTTGTTGCAGCCAGCGTTCTAGCAGTTGCTGCCTGTGCGCCAACCCCAGCGGTGAAGGCAGACCCAAGCGCTCTGCCAACCGTAACCGCCGGCAAGCTAACCATTGGTACCGGAAACCCTGCTTACGAGCCTTGGGTTGTTGGCGACAAGCCTGAGAGCGGCGAAGGCTATGAAGCTGCCGTTGCTTACGCTGTTGCTGCCGAACTTGGTTTTGCTCCGGAAGACGTGGTTTGGGTTCGCACCAGCTTCGACGAAGCAATTGCCCCAGGCGTGAAGAACTTTGACTTCAACCTTCAGCAGTACTCGATCACCGACGACCGCAAGAAGAGCGTTGACTTCTCGAGCCCTTACTACGAGACCGCTCAGACCGTGATCACCGTAAAGGGTTCGAAGGCTGCTTCGGCTAAGACCATTGCCGACCTCAAGGGTCTAACCATTGGTGCTGCAACCGGAACCACCAGCTTCGACGCAATCGAGAAGCTTATTAAGCCAACCTCAGGTGCGCAAGTCTTCAACAGCAACGACGACGCAAAAGCTGCCCTAGTGGCCGGCCAGGTTGACGCCATTGTGGTTGACCTTCCAACCGCCCTATACCTAACCGCAGTTGAACTAGATGGCGGCCAGATCATTGGTCAGCTAGATGGTGCAGCCGCTGGCGATAAGTTCGGCTTGGTTCTAGACAAGGACAGCAAGCTAACCGCAAAGGTCTCGGCTGCTGTTGATGCACTAAAGGCCAACGGAACCCTGAAGAAGCTTCAGGACAAGTGGCTAGCCGGTTACGCTGGAGCACCTGTTCTCAAGTAGCCTTACCCCTATGAGTCAGAGCAGTAAATCTGAAGCGCAGCACGCCAGGGAGACCTGGCGTGTTTCGCGTAAGCGCCGCTCTACTCTGACCGCAGTTTTGAGCACCCTCGCTTTTGCGTTGGTCGCTTGGCTGCTGCTGGTAAACACTCCCGGTTGGTCTCGGGTTCAAACCTCGTTCTTCGACTGGGACACCGCGGTCAAGGCTTTCCCTCGGGTAGTCGATGGTCTTTGGCTGAACCTTCGGGTTCTGGTTTTCGCATCAATCAGCGTGCTCGTGGTCGCGCTCCTTTTGGCTCTGGCCACCACTCTTCGTAACCCGGTGCTCACTCCGATTCGCCTGCTGGCCAAGGGTTACATCGATCTCTTCCGTGGCACTCCGCTGATCATCACCCTTTATCTGGTGGGCTTCGGAATCCCAGGTTTGCGAATCGAGGGGCTTGGACGCATCGCTCCGGAAATTCTCGGAACCATCGCACTCACCCTGACCTATTCGGCTTATGTGGCTGAAGTGTTCCGCGCCGGAATTGAGTCGATTCATCCGTCGCAGCGTCTAGCGGCTCGATCGCTCGGTCTCAGCTATTCGCAGTCGGTTCGCCTGGTGGTTTTGCCTCAAGCGGTCCGCAAGGTGGTTCCGCCACTGATGAACGACTTCGTGGCACTGCAGAAAGACGTTGGTCTGATTTCGGTTCTAGGTGCGGTCGATGCCGTGCGTGGCGCTCAAATCGAGGTTGCTCACTTTGCCAACTTCACGCCATACATTTTGGCCGGGCTCTTCTTCGTACTTCTGGCAATTCCAACCGTTCGCCTAACCGACTGGCTTTCCGCCCGCATGGCCAAACGTGAGCAGATGGGAACGGTACTGTGACCGAGATTGACTGGTCTAAGCCGCGCTTGCTTGCCAAGAACATTCGCAAAAACTTCGACGAACGCCAGGTTCTCAAGGGCGTTGACCTTGAGGTTTACCCTGGTCAGATAGTTGCGCTGATCGGCTCTAGCGGTTCCGGTAAGTCAACCATGCTGCGCTGCCTGAACCTGGTTGAAGAACTGAGCGACGGTCAGATTTGGCTAGACGGCGACGAAATTAGTCGACCTGGAATTAACGAAGACGAGGTTCGTGCCAACATCGGACTGGTCTTCCAGTCTTATAACCTCTTCGCTCACCTGAGCATTCTGGAAAACGTGAAGCTCGCTCTGAAGGTGGTTCAGAAGAAGAGCGACAAAGAGGCAACCGATATTGCGCTTTCTTGGCTGGGACGAATTGGGCTAGCCGATAAGGCGAACCAATACCCAGACAAACTTTCCGGTGGTCAGCAGCAGAGAACTGCAATTGTTCGCGCGGTTGC
>JBEDKG010000094.1:0-19126 GCA_041172205.1 Actinomycetota bacterium
GGCTTTTGTGCACTCGCTCAGGAACACCGAGTTGAGCACCTGACGAGCGGCTGGGCTCAGTCCAAATGAGATGTTTGAGATACCAAGAGTCGACTGAATACCAGGGAACTCTTCATGAAGCCTGCGAATCGCTTCGATGGTCTCAATGCCATCTCGACGGGTCTCATCTTGACCGGTTGCGATAGGGAACGTGAGTGTGTCGACCATGATCTCGGCAAGTGGAAGACCCCAACTTTCTGTGAGGTCGCGAACTAGTCTTCGTGCGATCGCCAGTTTGGTATCGGCTGTGCGAGCCTGTCCTTCTTCATCAATCGTTAGAGCAACCACGGCAGCGCCATGCTCTTTCACAAGTGGCATGATTCGTTGGTATCGGGAGTTCGGCCCGTCGCCGTCTTCAAAATTCACGGAGTTTATGAGAGCACGACCGCCATAGGCCTCGAGACCAGCCGCCAATACGTTTGGTTCGGTGGAATCTAGCACCAAAGGAAGCGTTGAAGCCGTGGCAAGGCGACTAACCAGTTCACGCATGTCACGAGCGCCATCGCGGCCTACGTAGTCGACACAGACGTCGAGGGCATGTGCACCGTCGCGAGTTTGCGCCTTGGCGATTTCGATGCATTCATCCCAGTTTTCGGAAAGCATGGCTTCCCGGAAAGCTTTTGAACCATTAGCGTTGGTGCGCTCACCAATTGAGAAATAGGTTACGGTCTGGTCGTATGGCTGAAGTTGGTAAAGACTTGCCAAGCCTGGTTCGGGTTCAAAAGTTGGGCGCTTAGGGGTCTGATCCTTTACAACCTCCGCAATTGCCTTGATGTGGTTCGGTGTAGTTCCACAGCAACCACCCACGAGACCCGCACCAAACTCACGCACGAATGCGGCCTGAGCAAGAGCAAGTTCATCTGGTGAAAGTGGATAGTAGGCGCCATCACCCGTAAGAATCGGCAGACCCGCGTTTGGCATCACTGAGACAGGCAACGTCGAGTGTTTAGCCAAGTATCTGAGGTGTTCGCTCATTTCGGCTGGCCCAGTCGCGCAGTTCAAGCCGATGGCGTCGATTCCTAGTGCTTCAAGTGTCGTTAGAGCTGCGCCGATTTCCGAGCCAAGCAACATAGTTCCAGTGGTTTCGATGGTCACCGAAACGATTACCGGAAGTTGGTGACCCAGCTTCTCCATGGCTCGTTTGGCCCCGATAACGGAGCTTTTGGTTTGAAGTAGGTCCTGAGTAGTTTCGATAAGAACAGCATCGGCGCCTCCGCGGATGAGTCCTTCGGTTTGTTCTTGGTAGGCATCACGAAGTACCGCAAAGGTTTCGTGTCCTAGGGTTGGAAGCTTTGTGCCTGGACCGACCGAACCAAGCACCCAGCGGTCCTGACCAAATTCCTCGGCAACCTCTCGTGCAATTCGAGCTCCGGCCTCGGCAAGTTCTGCGATGCGCTCAGGAATTCCGTATTCCGTGAGATTAGCGAAGTTGGCGCCGAAGGTGTTGGTCTCGATTGCCTCTGCGCCAGCACTCAGGTAGGCACGGTGGATGTCCGCAATAAGATCTGGTCTCGTGACGTTCAAAACCTCATTACAACCCTCAAGCTGCTCGAAGTCTTCCATAGACGGGTTAGCGTCTTGAATCATGGTTCCCATAGCGCCGTCGGCGACTACAACGCGGGTGCGAATGGCGTCAATTAGGGCTTGAGATCTTGGGTTGAACATTACTGAAAAGTTTACCCTTGATGCTCTTGATAAAATTTAGGCATGGATAAGGCGCCGACATTAATCACTGATCTGCTCACAGACGCGCGCCCGACAATTTCATTTGAATTCTTCCCACCCAAAGATGCAGCCGGGTTTGACACTCTTCGAACCACATTTTCAGAGCTTCAGAAGTTCAACCCTGACTTCATTTCGGTTACCTACGGTGCCATGGGCAGTAATCAGGAGAGTTCACTTGCGGTGGTAAAAGAATTTGCGAGCCAGATTCCCACAATCGCGCATCTAACCTGCATCGGAGCAACTAAGGCAACAATTTCTGCGCTTTTGGATTCTTATTCAACATTTGGCGTAGCAGGCATATTGGCTCTCCGCGGCGACATTCCTAAGACCTTTGAGGGTAACCCCCTTGGCGATTTCACTTCCGCAAACGACTTGATCACCCACATCGACGGAAGTAACTTCGAGATTGGCGTCTCCGCTTTTCCTGAAAAGCACCCAGAGTCAACTTCGCTTGCGCACGACATTGAGGTGCTAAAGCTAAAGCAAGAGTCAGGGGCGAATTTCGCCATGACTCAGCTTTTCTTTGAGATCGACGCTTATTTTGAACTGGTTGCTGCAGCTAGAAATGCCGGCATAACCATGCCGATCGTTCCGGGTGTCATGCCAATCGCAAATGCCAAACAGGTATTACGAATGGCTGAAATGTCCGGCGCAAAAGTTCCTGAACAGCTATTAGAAGAACTCAATTCGGCTTCCGATGAGGAAGCCGCTCGTTCTATTGGGATGGCATTTTCCGCCAAACTTGCAAAGGCTCTTGTAGCTGGCGGTGCGCCAGGAATCCACATCTTTACCTTGAACCATCACAAGGCCACAGCAGAACTTTTGGTAGCCGCAGGTCTCGCCTAGGCTTCATTGTCGCTTGGCTCGCCTAGTCTTTGAGTGTGAGTAATGACGACCTATTTGAACTTGAGCAGCCGCTACCGGAGTGGGCTAAGAAGCCTATCGCCGTTTTCGATTTAGAGACCACCGGTTTAGACCACCGAACTTCTCGTATCGTCACCGCCTGTGCAGCGCTTCTAAACCCTGATGGCACCGTGAACGGCGACGATGTCGAATGGCTAGCCAATCCCGGTATTCCGATTCCGGCCGAGGCTACAGCGGTCCACGGAATCACCGACGAGATTGCTCAAACTCAGGGTGAAGACTTGGCAAAAGTCGTAGCCAGCATTATTGCCACACTAGGAAGCTACTTCGAACGTGGAATCCCTGTCGTTGCCTACAACGCGCCATACGACTTCACAATTCTCAGACAGCATGCTGAAGACTTCGGCATTGCCTGGCCAGAAAACCCAAGTCCAATCTTGGACCCACTGGTTTTAGATAAAAAACTGGTTCAATTCAGAAAAGGTAAGCGTCGCCTCGAGATCGTTGCCGGTTACTACAACGTCAAGTTGGACGACGCCCACAATGCCACAGCGGATGCAATCGCGGCAGGGCATGTAGCGCAGGCAATGGCCGCCAAGTTCCCTATCGAATTAGATGTTCCTTTAGCTGAACTGCATGCCAGTCAAGCTGTTTGGTCGAGAGAACAAGACGAGTCATTTGCCAAGTTCATGCGAGGCATCAACCCAGACTTCCAACCAACTTTCGGTTGGCCCGAGAAACCTCGAGCATAAAAAAAATCCCTCACCAATTCGGTGAGGGATTTTTTCTTGAGCCTTAGGCTCCGAAGTTCTTGTAACGTGCGTTGAAGCGCTCTACGCGACCTGCAGCATCCATGATGCGCTGCTTTCCGGTGTAGAAAGGGTGCGATTCAGACGAAATTTCAACATCGTAAACAGGGTAGGTGTTTCCGTCTTCCCATTCAATGGTCTTGTTGCTAGTGATGGTCGAACGAGTTAGAAATGCAACGCCCGAAGCTAGATCGCGGAATACGATTGCTTCGTACTTTGGGTGAATTTCAGCCTTCATGAATAAATCCTCATAAAAAAAGTCTTAGTCGTTGCGATGGCAACCTAAAAACTATACCAAAAAAGTCGCCAGGTAACTAGCGTTACTTGGCTCGGACTTGGAAACGACCACCATCGGTAGTCACATCCAGCCCAAAACCAAAGGTTTCGCTAAGCAAATCGCTAGTAATGATCGATGAAATTGGACCCTGTGCAACGATTTGACCGGCGTTCAGAAGCAATGCGTGAGTGAAACCGGTAGGAATTTCCTCAAGGTGGTGGGTGACCATAATCATTGACGGGGCAACTGGAGACGACGCGTAGGCACCAAGCAATTGAACGGTTTGCTCTCGTGCGCCCAGATCGAGGCTCGCGACAGGCTCGTCCAGCAATAGGAGTTCAGGGTCGGTCATAACCGAACGCGCTAACTGCACGCGCTTGCGTTCTCCATCGCTCAGAGTGCCGAATGCTCGATCTGCGTGTTCACTTAGGTTCCACTCGTTTAGAACTCTTCTGGCACGCTTCTCGTCGATGTCTTCGTAAGACTCATTCCAGCGCCCGGTGATGGCATAGCTAGCGGTCATTACAGCGTTTAGGACAGTTTCGGAGTTCGGGATGTGCGATACCAAGGCGCTGGATGCGAAGCCAACGCGAGTTCGAAGATCGAAAACGTTCACGCCACCGAGGGTCTCCCCCAAAATCTTGGCTGATCCGGTGCTTGGTTGAATTTGTGCCGCCGCCACCTTGAGGAGTGTGGTTTTTCCAGCACCGTTCGGGCCAACGATGACCCAGCGCTGGTTGTCTCCTACTTGCCAATCAATCGCTTTGAGTATGTCAACGCCATCTCGGGTGACAGTAACGTTGTTCAGTTCGATTGTGTAAGCCATGAAACGAGCCTAAACGAAAGACTCAATTGCATTGCGGTAGACGCCGATGGTTTCGGCCGCAATTTTGTCCCAGCTGAATAGTTCTTCAACTCGCCTGCGCCCAGCAAGCCCCTTTTCTTTCAGGTTCGGGTCGGAAAGTGCGCTTTGCAGGGCGTTTGCTGTATCACGAATGAATTTCGCCTCATCAAGGGGTTGACCGCTTCCGTCCAGGACCTGTTCGATAGGAACAAGAAGGCCGGTAACTCCGTCTTCAACGACTTCAGGAATACCGCCGGTGGCTGTTGCGACTACTGGGATTCCACAGGCCATGGCCTCTAGGTTCACGATTCCAAGCGGCTCGTAGATTGATGGACACGCGAAAACAGTTGCACTAGACAATACGGCTATTAGCTCAGCTCGACTCAAGTGCTTTTCGACCCAGATAACCCCACTGCGCTTTGCTTTTAGCTCGTCAACCAGGTCGACTACGCGCTGCTGCATTTCTTTGGTGTCAGGCGCGCCAGCGCAGAGAACTATCTGAACATCGCTTGGAAGATCCTTGACGGCTTGAAGAAGGTAAGGAAGACCCTTCTGCTGGGTGATGCGACCCACGAAAACAACCGAGCGAGCGTCTGGATTGATTCCCAATGCACGGACTAGGTCAGGGTTGCTCGCACTTTGAAAAGCGGATAGGTCGATTCCATTGTGTACGACCGAAACTTTTTGAGGGTCGATCTGTGGATATGACCTCAAAATGTCTTCGCGCATCCCGTGGCTTACCGCGATTATGCCCGTAGCAGCCTCGTAAGCGGTGCGTTCGACCCAACTTGAAACTGCGTAGCCACCAGCTAGTTGCTCGGCCTTCCAAGGTCGCAGAGGCTCAAGGCTGTGTGCGGTGATCAGGTGCGGAACTCCGTGCAATTGACTTGCCACGTGACCTGCAAAGTTGGCATACCAAGTGTGCGAGTGAACGAGATTAGTACCGGCAATGTCGCCGACCATCGCCAGGTCGGTGGCCATGGTTTGAATGGCGGCATTGCTCTCATCAAAAATGTTGGGGTGAGCGTACGATTTCGTATCTTTTTCATCACGATCGGCACCGAAGCAGCGAACCTGAACTTCGATTGATTCCCTGAGCACTTTCACCAATTCAGCGACATGTACGCCCGCTCCACCGTAGATAAACGGCGGATATTCCTTGGTAATCAAATCGATTCTCATGACGCAATGTTAACGACTTTTTCTTGAAAGGTATTACCATCCAAATATGGCAACACGAAGAATCTTTGGAATGGTACTCGCCGGTGGCGAAGGTAAGCGCCTCATGCCGCTCACAGCAGATCGTGCCAAACCTGCAGTTCCGTTCGGTGGTAGTTACCGTTTGATTGACTTCGCGCTATCGAATCTCATCAATTCTGGTGTTCGTCGCATCGTTGTTCTGACCCAGTACAAATCACACTCACTCGACCGTCACATTTCTCAAACTTGGCGTATGTCTCCCCTGTTGGGTTCTTATGTTGCTTCGGTTCCAGCTCAACAGCGCTTGGGTAAGCGGTGGTTCTCGGGTTCGGCTGATGCGATCTTGCAGAGCATGAACCTGCTCTCAGACGAGACGCCAGACTATGTAGTCGTGATCGGCGCAGACCACGTCTACCGTATGGACTTCGACCAGATGATTGAGGCTCACATTGCATCTGGCAAGGGCGTTACCGTGGCTGCGATTCGTCAGCCAATGAGTCTTGCCAATCAGTTTGGTGTCATCGAGGTTGATTCATCCGATTCTTCGAAGATCTCGGCATTCCTTGAAAAGCCAAGCGACCCAAAGGGCCTTCCGGACTCTCCTAATGAAGTCCTGGCCTCAATGGGTAACTACGTTTTTACAGCCCAAGCGCTTATCGATGCAATCGAACACGACGGCACTTTAGATGACTCATCCCACGACATGGGTGGAGACATCATTCCTTACATGGTCAGCCGCGATGATGCCGGTGTCTATGACTTCACATTCAATGAGATTCCAGGTGCAACCGCCAGGGACAAGAGCTACTGGCGAGACGTTGGAACAATTGATTCTTACTTCGACGCCCACATGGATCTGATTTCGGTAATGCCGATTTTCAACCTTTACAACAACGAGTGGCCAATCTTTACGCAGCAGATTAACCTTCCGCCAGCTAAGTTCGTACATGATGGTGAAGGTAACCAAGGACGAACCACTGATTCCATTGTTTCTCTTGGAACCGTTGTCTCCGGAGGCATCGTAGAGCGTTCAGTTCTTTCCCCTTGGGTGAAAGTGAACTCGAATGCCTTGATAACCGATTCGGTTCTTTTGGACGGCGTTGTCGTTGGTCGCAATGCAACTATTCGTCGCGCCATCCTGGACAAGGGCGTTGTCGTAGCTGACAGTGCTGGAGTTGGCGTAGACCGTCAACGAGACCTGGATCGTGGCTTTACGGTTACCGATAGCGGAATCACCGTGGTCGCCAAAGGTACACTAGTCACACCTTGAGTTATCGATTAGTAGTAATGGACGTTGATTCAACGCTCATTCAAGATGAAGTTATTGAATTGCTGGCAGACTTTGCCGGCACCCGCAAAGAGGTTGCTGCCGTAACCGAATCAGCAATGCGCGGTGAAATCGACTTCGAGGAGTCCTTACGAGCCCGTGTTGCTACCTTGGCCGGACTGGATGAGAGCGTCTTGGACGACGCCTTCCACCAGGTAAGGCTCAGCGAAGGCGCCCGAGAGCTAATTTCAGCGGTTCATGCCGCAGGCGGCAGAGTAGGCGCAGTTTCCGGCGGTTTCAATCAGATTCTCGCTCCCTTAGCTTCGATGTTGAACCTCGATTACTACAGGGCAAATGAGCTTGAAGTTCGCGATGGAAAGTTAACCGGCGGGCTACTTGGAAAGATCATCGACCGGAAGGCCAAGGCAGAGGCGCTTCTAGAGTGGGCTGCCGACTTTGGTGAAGAGCCAGACTGGGTTGCTGCAATCGGCGACGGAGCAAATGACCTAGACATGTTTGAAGTTGCTGGAATCTCGTTCGCCTACAACGCAAAACCAATGGTTCGGGAGCGAGCCGACGTAACCATCGATACACCTGACTTACGTTTAGTAATCCCCCATTTGAAACTTACCTAAGCAAAAAGGCCCCTCACAGAATGAGGGGCCTTTTTCATTTGCTTTGGTTATGCGCCAGTCGAGTGCAATCCGCCGTCTACGTGAATAAGTTCACCGGTAGTTGCTGGGAACCAGTCAGATAGCAGCGCGATGATTCCACGTGCAGCAGCTGAAGTGTCGGTTAGGTCCCAACCAAGTGGCGCGCGGTCCGTCCATAGTTCTTCCATGGTGGCAAAGCCAGGAATACCCTTGGCGGCGGTGGTGCGAAGTGGTCCAGCCGAGATCAGGTTGACACGGATGCCGTCCTTACCAAGGTAACGAGCTAGGTAGCGGCTAACCGACTCGAAGGCGGCCTTGGCCACGCCCATCCAGTCGTAGACCGGCCAGGAGACGGTTGCGTCGAAGGTTAGCCCAACCACTGATGAGCCACGAGTAAGCAGTGGCTTCGCAGCAACGGTGATCGACTTCAACGAGTAAGCCGAAACCTGAACGGCGGTAGAAACATCTTCCCACTCGGTCTCTAGGAAGTTTCCACCGAGGGCGGTCTGAGGTGCAAACGCGATGGCGTGAACAATGCCGTCTAGGTGAGGTAGGTGCTCGCGAACGCGACCCTCAAGCGCGGCTAGGTCGTCCTTGTTGGTTGCATCCAACTCGATAACGGCGCAAGGCTTTGGAAGGCGCTCGGCAATCTTCTGGGTGATTGGAAGCATACGTCCGAAAGACGAAAGGATGATTTCTGCACCCTGCTCCTGAGCAAGTTTCGCAACAGAGAAAGCGATTGATGCCTCGGTGAGTACACCGGTGATCAGAAGTTTCTTGCCAGCTAATAGTGACATGTGAGTCCGTTCTTTATGGTTGTGAATATTTTGGCACGAAAACCGTGAAAATTAGTGACCCATACCCAGTCCGCCATCAACAGGAATTACGGCTCCTGAGATGTAGGCGGCGTCATCGCTTGCTAGCCAAGCGACAACTTTTGCCACTTCACTCGGAGCAGCAAATCGACCAGCGGGAATTCGGCGTTTGTAGTCTTCCTGCTGTGCTTCTGGAAGCTCCGCGGTCATGTCGGTGTCAATGAATCCAGGAGCAACCACGTTTGCCGTGATTCCACGAGCACCGAGTTCACGAGTGACTGAACGAGCCATGCCTACTAGTGCAGACTTGGCGGCCGAGTAATTAACCTGACCGGCACTACCTAGAAGACCCACAACGCTTCCAATGAGAATCACTCGACCGAATCGCACCTTGATCATTCCCTTGGTAGCGCGCTTCAAGACACGGAAAACTCCGTTGAGGTTGGTGTTAATGACTTCTTCAAAATCTTCGTCGGTCATTCGCATCAAAAGTGTGTCGCGAGTGATTCCAGCGTTTGCTACTAGAACCTCGATTGGACCAAGCTTTTCTTCCACTTCGGCAAATGCGGCGTCTAGGCTAGCCGCGTCGGTCACATCAGCCTTGACGCTGAGGGACCCTGCTGGCCCTTCGCCGCTGCGCACGGTAACCGCCACACGGTGACCATTTGCGATGAATTCTTCCGCGATAGCGCGTCCAATGCCTCTATTTCCGCCGGTGACTAGAACGGTTCTTTGCGTAGTCATGGAATGCCTTTCGAACTTTATTGGTTATCAAAGTTTACTTGCCACAAACAAAAAGCTTCACTGCGTTACCCTTAGAGAAGGAACCTAATGAATCAGCCACATGTAGTCACTTCGGTTGGGGAAGCCCCAGACCACGAGCGTCGTCGACGCATGGTGATCTACACAATTTCGATGTTGACCAGGTTTGCCTGTGTCGCTCTGGTGGTGTTTACGTCAGGCATTTGGCAATGGGTTTTTGCCATCGGTGCCATCTTCCTCCCATATTTTGCAGTGGTTATTGCCAACAACGCCGGTGGAGAATCTAAATCAGTCACTGAACTGAACAGAATCGAACCGCTAGCAATTGATCTAGCCGACCATCTCAAGGAAAAGCCTTGAACAAATGCTCCAGAGTGGGCTGCTCTGAAAGTGCTACTAACCGAGTGATTTGGAGAAACCCAAAAATCCATGACGAGAGGCGCCGAAAAGCTTGGGGCACCTGCCAGGAGCACTTGGAGTACTTCGTTTCTTATCTAACGGTTCGTGGGTTCTTTCTCGAAGTTGAGGATGCATCGTGAAGAAGTGGCTCAACTGGATTGCGTTAGTCCTAGTCTTTTCGGTTGCCTGCGGGTTCCTTTCGAACTGGCAATTCTCTCGGCGTGAGAGCAAGCTTGCCTCAATTGCTCTAGTTGAGGAAAACTACAATCGCCCGGCACTTGATTTCAAGCAGCTACTTGCCTCAGGCCATGCCGATTTGCCAGCACTCGCCTGGCGCACAGTCACGATCTCAGGCCACTACCTCCCGGATTCCGCGTTGCTGGTTCGAAACCGTCCTAACGACGGCCAACCAGGATTTGAGGAATTGGTTCCATTCGTTGCAAGTACCGGGGAGATCTTCTACATTTCCCGCGGCTGGATTCCAACAGGTTCAAAGCAGGACTACCCGGATGAGATAAATCTTCCATCAACTTCAGAAACTAAACTGACCGCAAGAATCATGCCGCAGGAACCGGTTCTGAATCGAACTGCACCAAAGGGTCAGATTGCCACAATTAATGTTGACCTTGCCAACCGTTTGACTGGGCTTAAGGCTTCGTTATCAAACGCCTATTTGCGTCTGTCGTCTGAAAACCCTCAGGTTGGGAAGTCTTTGAAACCGATGCCTCCCCCAAGCACTGAAGAGGGTAACAACCTTAGCTATGCCTTCCAATGGATACTCTTTGCGCTTATGGCAGCTATCACTCTGTTCTGGCGAATTCGTAAGGATGCCCAATTGGCATCTGGAGTGGTTGTCAAAGCAAAACTGAAGCGCTCTGATTTGGACGCACAGTTTGAAGATGAAACTACGAGAGCGAAATAAGCTCCGCGTAACTTTCGTTCCAGTGATCCTCAATGCCGTCTGGCAAAATCAATACTCGGTCTGCGTTTAGAGCCCGAACGGCGCCTTCATCGTGTGAAACCAAGACCACGGCGCCTGAGAAAGAATTTAGGGCGTTCAGAATCTCTTCACGGCTTGCTGGGTCTAGGTTGTTGGTCGGTTCGTCTAGTAGCAATACGTTTGCCGAGGAAACAACCAGAGTTGCAAGTGCCAGACGTGTCTTCTCTCCGCCTGATAACACGCCCGCCTTCTTATTGACGTCGTCTCCGGAGAACAGGAACGACCCGAGCACCTTTCTCGAATCCGTGTCGTTGAGTTGCGGAGCGGCACGTTGCATATTCTCAAGAACTGAGAGGTTCACGTTTAGGGTTTCGTGTTCTTGAGCGTAATAACCAACCTTCAAGCCGTGACCTGGGATAACCTGACCGGTGTCTGATTTGTCGATACCAGCCAAAATGCGCAAAAGCGTGGTCTTACCGGCACCGTTCAATCCGAGAACGACTACTTTCGAACCTTTATCGATGGCCAAATCAACAGCGGTGAAAATCTCTAGCGAGCCATAAGACTTGCTCAGATTCTCGGCAAAGAGCGGAGTCTTTCCACACGGAGCTGGCTCTGGGAAGCGAATGTTGGCAACGCGGTCCACCTCGCGAACATCTTCGAGGTTCGACATAAGTTTCTCGGCGCGCTTGACCATTTGGTGAGCTGCCGCGGCCTTTGAAGCCTTGGCACCAAACTTGGCAGCCTGCAGTTGAAGCGTGCTTGCCTTCTTCTCGGCGTTGGCACGTTCACGCTTTCGGCGTTCCTGGTCACTTTCGCGTTGCTTTAGATAGTTGTGCCAACCCATGTTGTAGACGTCGATGACGGTTCGCATAGCATCTAGATAGAAAACGCGGTTTACGGTTTCGCCAATCAGGTCGACGTCGTGACTGATCACGATGAGACCGCCGGTGTAACTCTTCAGGAAGTCCCTCAGCCAAATCACTGAGTCGGCATCCAAGTGGTTGGTTGGTTCGTCCAGAATCATGGTGTTTGCGTTTGAAAAAAGAATGCGTGCCAATTCGATACGGCGTCGTTGTCCGCCAGACAAGGTCTTGAGCGGTTGGCTAAGAATCGACTCTTTGATACCCAAGTTGCTAGCTATAGCGGCAGCTTCTGCCTCGGCGGCATAACCACCAGCGCTTTGGAATTCATCCTCGTAACGGGAGTAATTCTTCATCCCACGGTCAAATATGGCTTCCTCAATCGAACCCATGTCCTCGGTCGCCTGGGTCATTTTGACCATCAGGTCTCCCAAGCCACGTGCGTTAAGGATGCGGGTTCTAGCAAGTTCCTCTGGATCGCCGGTGCGAGGGTCTTGAGGTAGGTAGCCAATCTCTCCCTGGCGGTCGATGGTTCCAGCACTCGGAGGGTTCTCCCCCGCAAGAATTTTCGTCAATGTGGTTTTACCGGCGCCGTTTCGACCAACAAGTCCGATTTTGTCGCCCTTGTCGACGCGAAAATTAACGCCAGACATCAATAGTCTGGCGCCAATTCGAATCTCTAGGTCTTGGACAGCGAGCATTGCTAGATTGCAAATCCAATCGCACGCATCTGGTCACGACCGTCTTCGGTAATAAGTTCAGGACCCCATGGCGGCATCCAAACCCAGTTGATGCGGAACGCCTCGGTTACACCGTCCAGAGCTGCTGCAGTCTGTTCCTCAAGAACATCTGTCAGAGGGCATCCAGCTGAGGTAAGGGTCATGTTGATGAGTAAAGAGCCATCCTCTTCAGACTCTTCTACTCCGTAGATGAGACCAAGATCAACAATGTTGACTCCAATTTCAGGGTCAATCACCTCCTTGAGTGCCTCAAGCACTTCGTCATGGCGTTCTGGTGAAAGTTCCTTTGGCATTAGCTGAGGTACCTGTCGTAGCCTTCTGCTTCAAGACGGTCTGCCAATTCTGGTCCACCCTCTTCAGCAACCTTGCCGGCCACGAAAACGTGAACGAAATCTGGCTTGATGTACTTCAAAATTCGGGTGTAGTGCGTGATTAGCAGAACGCCGAGGTTATTGGCTGCCTGTGCGCGGTTCACGCCCTCTGACACGATTTTTAGGGCGTCAACGTCTAGACCTGAGTCAGTCTCGTCCAAAACAGCAAAGGCTGGCTTGAGTAACTCAAGCTGAAGAATCTCGTGGCGCTTCTTTTCTCCACCGGAGAAACCCTCGTTTACGTTGCGCTCTGAAAATGCAGCATCCATGCGTAGGTTGGTCATTGCTTCTTTGACTTCCTTGATCCATGGGCGCAGGGCCGGAGCCTCCCCATCGATCGCTGTCTTTGCAGTGCGCAAGAAGTTGCTCACCGAAATACCTGGGATTTCTACCGGGTACTGCATCGCCAAGAAGAGACCGGCGCGAGCGCGCTCGTCTGGGCTCATTTCAAGTACGTTTTCACCGTCTAGCAGGATTTCTCCCTCGGTTACCTGATACTTTGGGTGACCAGCGACGGAATAAGCCAGCGTTGACTTACCCGAACCGTTCGGTCCCATGATGGCGTGGGTCTCGCCGCTACGAATTGTTAGATCGACACCGCGAAGGATTTCCTTGCTACCAGCTTCGGTCTCAACACTCACGTGCAGGTTCTTGATTTCTAGAGTTGCCATTGTCTGTCCTTATGCCGGATCGTATTCGAGGAAAATGTTGCCGTCTTCGATGAAGACTTCATAGGTTGCTACTGGCTCAAAAGCCGGAAGAGTAAGTGCTTCACCGGTTGCTAGTGAGAACTTTGCTGAGTGGGCCCAGCACTCGATGGTGTCTTTGTCAACGAATCCCTCGCTGAGGCTGATTTCACCGTGAGAGCATTTGTCATCGATGGCATAGACATTTCCATCTTTTCCACGCGCAATAGCGATTGCGTGGCCGCCAATTACTGCACGAACGACCTGTCCTGGCTTCAAGTTTGCTTCAGGAGCGATTAGATGTGCCATTACTTCTGATTCCCTTCAAGTTTGGCTTCGATAATTGCATTCAGTTCGTCCTGCAATTCGGCGATGCCGATTTGAGAAATGACGTCGTTTAGGAATCCCTTGACCACCAAACGTTTGGCTTCGATCTCCGGGATGCCGCGAGACTGTAAATAGAAAAGCTGTTCGTCATCGAATCGGCCGCTAGCACTTGCGTGTCCAGCTCCCTCGATTTGACCGGTTTCGATCTCAAGGTTTGGAACCGAGTCTGCGCGAGCACCATCGGTAAGAAGTAGGTTTCGGTTCAGCTCGTAGGTCTTTGTGCCTTCAGCGGCCTGGCGAATTAGAACGTCTCCCACCCAAACGGTGTGTGCCTTAGCTCCCTGAAGAGCGCCCTTGTAGGCCACGTTTGAAGTGCAGTTAGGCATGTTGTGGTCAACAAATGGTCGGTGTTCAATGTGCTGGTCGCCGTTCGCGAAATAGGCTCCAAGCATCTCAACCTCAGCGCCGGCACCCGCGAATGAAACAGCAGGCACAACGCGAATGGTTTTTCCACCAATTGAGACCACGACGTGCTTCAACTTCGCGTTGCGGCCCAGGCGTGCAAACTGCGAAGATGTGATCACACTTTCATCGTCTAGGTTTTGGATGCTTATCAAGGTAAGTTCCGACTCATCGGCAACATCAATTTCTACTAGTTCAGCAAGAGAACCGCTACCGGTGTGGTTTAGGACTACGGTGTTCTTTGCGAACTTCTCATTCGAGATGACGAACTGCAGGCCTTGGCTAGCGCCTTCAGCTTTGATGTTGAGCAGCTGTGGTTCGGTTGACGCTCCTACATGTAGGTACTTGGCATCGTTTAGCTCGTAAACGTTTGCCGCAACTAGGTCTTCTGGAAGGCTGATTGAGCCAGCCGCAGTGCTACCCGACGTCTTTAGTTCGAGACCCGCCAAAGAGCCCTGGAACTTGCGAACTTCAGAATCTAGCCCGTTTAGTCGCTCCACAGGCAGGTAACGCCACTGCTCATCACGAATAGTGATTGCAGGGAAATCTTTAGGGTTTGCTGAACGCAGGCGTTCTGAGCGTATTTGGAGCGGAATACCGGCACCATGACTGTGCTGATCCACTAACCAACAGCCCCTTCCATTTGCATTTCAATTAGCTTGTTGAGCTCGAGCGCATACTCCATAGGAAGCTCTTTGGCGATTGGTTCGATGAATCCACGAACGATCATTGCCATTGCTTCGTCTTCTGGCAACCCTCGAGACTGTAGGTAGAAAAGCTGCTCATCGCTAACGCGTGAAACCGTTGCTTCGTGACCCATGGTTACGTTGTCTTCTCGCACGTCGACCGCTGGATAAGTGTCTGATCGGCTGATTGTGTCAACCAATAGGGCGTCACAGCGAACCGTGTTTGCCGAGTTGTAGGCGCCTGGATTCACGCGAATCTCACCGCGGTAAGAAGTACGCCCACCACCACGAGCAATCGACTTAGAAATGATCGAGGACGAAGTGTTTGGTGCTAAGTGAATCATCTTTGCGCCAGCGTCCTGGTGCTGCCCAGGGCCTGCAAATGCCACGGACAAGGTCTCACCCTTGGCGTATTCGCCCGCAAGAATAACTGCAGGGTACTTCATGGTTACCTTGGAGCCGATGTTGCCGTCGACCCACTCCATGGTTGCCCCAGCTTCAGCAACTGCGCGCTTGGTCACAAGGTTGTAAACGTTGGTTGACCAGTTCTGAATCGTTGTGTAACGAACGCGGGCGTTCTTCTTCACAATGATTTCAACGACTGCGGAGTGCAGTGAATCGCTCTGGTAAATCGGAGCGGTGCAACCTTCGATGTAGTGAACGTAGGAGCCCTCGTCGGCGATGATCAGAGTTCGCTCAAACTGTCCCATGTTTTCGGTGTTGATTCGGAAGTAAGCCTGTAATGGAATCTCTACGTGAACGCCCTTTGGTACGTAAACGAATGAGCCACCGGACCATACGGCTGTGTTTAGTGCCGCAAACTTGTTGTCTCCTGCCGGAATAACGGTTCCGAAGTACTCCTGAAACAGTTCAGGGTGTTCTTTCAAAGCGGTGTCAGTGTCTAGGAAGATGACTCCCTGAGCCTCAAGCTCTTCCTGAATCTGGTGGTAAACGACCTCAGATTCGTACTGAGCGGCTACGCCAGAAACTAAGCGGCTACGCTCTGCCTCAGGGATACCGAGCTTTTCATAGGTGTTTTTGATGTCGTCTGGTAGATCTTCCCAAGAAGCTGCCTGCTTCTCGGTTGAGCGAACGAAGTATTTGATGTTGTCGAAGTCAATTCCTGAAAGGTCTGAACCCCAGGTTGGCATTGGCTTACGAAGGAAGTATTCGAAACCCTTTAGGCGACGCTCAAGCATCCAATCGGCCTCAGATTTCTTTGAGCTGATGTCTCTAACGACTTCTTCATTGATACCGCGGCGAGCTGTGTCTCCGGCGACGGATTTATCTGACCAGCCGAACTCGTAGGTTCCTAGGCTGTCAAGTTCTGGACGGTCGATGATGTTCTCGGACAAATCAAACCTTTCTTCACTTGATAGAACGTGTGCAGTTGCATAAAAATTCCCAAATCACAGCACGCCAAAATAATCGCGTGTAAGACTTGAAGGAGAAGATGCAGCACCGCATCTCGCCCAATTCTACTTGAGCCAAACAGGCAGGTAAAGGTTTCAGCAATGAATTCGTTCAAACGCTTCTTCAATGAGACTGGTTTGCGCGTATTGGCCTGGGCGTCGGTCATATCTGAGATCCTGATTGTGGTTACCGGCGGAGCTGTACGACTTACCGCTTCTGGTTTGGGGTGTCCAACTTGGCCCAACTGCACGGCTGATTCTCTAGTAACAGTGCCTGAAATGGGAATTCACGGTGTCATTGAGTTCGCGAACCGCTTACTTACTTTCGCTCTCTTGCTGATTGCAGTGTTGTTTTTAGTCGCTGCAGTTTTATCTAGAGGCACTCGTAAGGTTCTGAGCACGGCAATTTGGCTAATCGTCGGTATTTTCTTACAGGCTATTGTCGGCGGAATCTCGGTGCTGACGCAACTAAACCCTTGGGTTGTCGGCCTGCACTTCGTCATAAGTTCCGCAATGATCAGCGTTGCTGCGATTCAGCTTTGGCGTGTCTACTCCCCTACGGTAACTCCAAGCATCAGCGCCGAAAGACGATTGAGTTCGCTGCTCATCATCGCTGGTTCGGCAGCAATCCTTATCGGGATTGTCGTGACTGGAAGTGGTCCTCATGCCGGTGATTTGGCAGCTCCGCGCAATGGTTTGGATTCAGAACTTTGGCAGCACTATCACTCCTACCCCGCCTACATAGCTCTTGGACTAGGGCTAATCCTTTTGTGGATGGTCAGGCGACGAGACGTCGACGGCTTTGCTAGCCGATTGGTGTTCTGGACTGTCTTCGCGCTCGCGGCTCAGGCTTGCGTTGGAATTGCGCAAGCGCGTCTTGGTTTGCCAGTCGCTTTGGTCTTGGTACACATGACTCTTGCCTCGATTTTTGTTGCGCTGTTGACGCTTCTGCGACTAGCCCTACGACGTAAATGAACACCTCAATCTTCTGGTTCCGTAAAGACCTCCGATTGGCGGATCACCAAGCGCTAACTTTGGCTCTTGAGTCGAGTGAAACGGTTTACTGTATTGCGACGGCAGATCAAATTGGTTCAAAGTTCGACGAACTCAGCGACATCCGCAAGAACTCTCTCAGGTCTTCTTGGAACCACCTATCCAATTCATTGGACGGTCGAATTTCAATTTTGAAGTCACCGGCTGAAATTCCGGATTTGGCTTTCAAAACCGGAGTTCAACGCGTATATGTTTCGAATGTCTTCGACACCAACGGCATGGCTGAACTCCGGGCAATCACCAAAGATCTAAAAGCTAAAGGCATCGAGTTAGTCGCCTCTGGAAGTAACTACGCAATCGAGCCTGGCACGGTAACTAAACCGGATGGCACGCCATACCGCGTGTATACGCCCTTCTACAAAACTTGGGTCCAGTTGGATCGCCGGCGCGCTATCGGAGTGCCAGAACTCTCAAAGATTGGGCAGTCACTTGCCACAGCAACAACTTGGGACCCTGGGCTTGAACTGGGTTCAGCCGTTCGAGCAGGTGAAGCCGCCGCGATGGAAACTCTGGAGCAATTTCTGGCGAATCGCGTCGAAAACTATGCCGAGAATCGAAACCGAGCAGATCTTGGCGGCACCTCGCACCTTTCGCATGCCCTTAGTCACGGTGAAATTCATCCGAGAACGATTCTTGAGCGTGTGCCAGAGGGACCAGATGCCGAAGTCTTCGTCAAGGAAATCGCTTGGCGTGAGTTTTATGCCGATGTCTTGTACCAAAAGCCTGATTCGCTAACCGAATACCTTGATCCAAAGTTTGCGAAGATGCGCTACGACGAGCCGGATGAGAAATTTGAGGCTTGGAAACTAGGACAAACCGGCTTCCCAATGGTTGATGCAGGAATGCGACAATTGCTCACCACCGGTTGGATGCACAACCGCGTTCGCATGATTGTCGCCTCGTTTTTAGTCAAGGATCTTCACCTTGAATGGCAGCTTGGCGCCGAATGGTTTGAACAACACCTCAGCGATTTTGATCCGGCGTCGAACGCTCATGGTTGGCAGTGGACCGCTGGTTGCGGCACGGATGCCTCGCCTTACTATCGAATTTTCAACCCAATTACTCAGGGCTATAAGTTCGATCCAGATGGCAACTACGTTCGCAAGTTCATTCCAGAGCTTAGGCACCTAAGTGGTTCAGCGGCTTTGGAACCATGGGAGCACGAGCACGGTTACAGCCTTCACTATCAAAAGCGGATTGTTGACCATGCGGTTGAAAGAAACGAGTCACTAGCCCGACTCGAAGAACTAAAGACGCTTTAGAAAAAACTCAGGTGAACAAGCGGGTCAAGAGCAACCGCGAGGAACAGCACGGTTAGATAACTGATCGAGCCGTGGAATAGGCGCATTGGGCTCTGAGGGTGACCCGACTTTGACTGCAGGTAAAGCCTGGTTGCCTCGACCGTGAACCAAATTCCGAAAATAGCGGCGGTTGCCGAATAAATAATTCCCATTCCAGCGGCAGGAACTAGCAGTAGCGAACTGGCCACCATAGCCCAGCTGTATAGAAGAATTTGAGCGCCAACAATTTGCGGGTTTCGGACGACAGGCAGCATTGGTACTCCTGCCGCAGCGTAGTCGTCGCGGTATTTCATGGAAAGCGGCCAGTAGTGCGGCGGAGTCCAAAGGAAAATAATCAGGAACAAGAGCCATGCTGAAACAGAGAGGTCTTGTGTCACCGCAGCCCAGCCGATTAGAACTGGTGCTGCGCCGGCAGCGCCGCCCCAAACGATGTTTTGAGGGGTCCTGCGCTTTAGCAGCAAGGTGTAAACGAGCACATAAAACAGGATGGCGGCCAGTGAAAGGACTGCTGATAGCCAGCCGGCTGTAAACCACAGGTACACGAACGAAACTAGACCGCTGGCATAGGCAAAAACCAGTGCTTCGGTTTTGGTGAGCTCCCCCGTAACCAGTGGTCGACCCTTGGTTCGTC
>JBEDKG010000095.1:0-2938 GCA_041172205.1 Actinomycetota bacterium
GGTTACTCGTAGGCAGGCCTCTGCGAGTGAACAGAAGCTTGAACTGACCCCACTTGCTGGAACGAACCGGAGCCACAATCTCCCAGCGGGCCATAAACTCCGCACTCATGCGATCGCGCACGTCGCCAGTGGCCACGGCGACCATGATTGGCCTGGTGTTCGACCACGAAGGTGAAGTCAATCCGTCGGTGATAATTTCATCGATGAGGCTCTCAGGAACCGGGGTTGGAAGGAAATCACGGGTGGTGTGGCGTGAAGCCAAGAATTCTGAGATCAGTTTGGGTTCCATGGGTCTAACTTATCCCCAACCTTTGTTATCCAATCGAAATTTGGAATTGTGCCTAAGTGTCGCTTCTCGCCAGTAGATTTATAGGGACTCGAATTTTACGAGTTTCCAATCATTAGGAGAAATACATGAAGTCATCGAAGGGTCGTGTTTTTGCAGTTGCCGCTACCGCAGCAATCGCAGCACTAGTTTTCGCCGGCTGTGCTCCAGCAGCAACTGACGGTACCACCGTCAACTGTGACGACTACAGCAAGTACAAGGGCCACGAGGGCACCGAGGTTGAGGTTTACACCACAATCATCGACCCAGAGGCAGCACTATTCAAGCAGTCTTTCGAAGACTTCGAGAAGTGCACCGGCATCACCATCAACTGGAACGGTACTCAGGAGTTCGAAGCTCAGATTCCTGTTCGCGTTGAAGGTGGAACCGCTCCAGATCTAGCGATCTTCCCTCAGCCAGGTCTACTAGCAAAGTTCGCTGGTAACGGTCTAGTAGAGGCAAGCGCAGACGTAGCAGCATCAGTAGACGCTAACTACAGCGCCGACTGGAAGAACTATGGAACTGTAGACGGTAAGTTCTACGCAGCTCCTCTAGGTGCAAACGTTAAGTCATTCGTTTGGTACTCACCAAAGGTATTCGCAGACAACGGTTACACCGTTCCAACCACTTGGGACGAGCTAATCACCCTGTCTGACAAGATCGCTGCCGATGGCAAGATCCAGCCTTGGTGTGTAGGTTTCGGCTCCGGTGAAGCTACCGGTTGGGTTGGAACTGACTGGATGGAAGACATCATGCTTCGTACCGCGTCTCCAGAGACCTACGACGCTTGGGTAACCCACAAGATCAAGTTCAACGACCCAGCTGTTGCTAAGGCAATTGCTCAGGCCGGCTCGATCATCAAGAACCCTAAGTACGTTGGCGACGTCAAGTCGATTGCAACCACTACTTTCCAGGCCGGTGGCGCTGGTGTTGTAGACGGTTCATGTGCAATGCACCGTCAGGCATCGTTCCTAGGTGGAATCCTAAAGGATGACAACGGCGCAGTAATCGTTGACCCAACCGACACCAAGACCGAAAACGGTATCTCGGTGTTCTACTTCCCAGGTTCGTCAGCTGACAACAAGCCAGCTCTTGGTGGTGGAGAATTCGTTGGTGCTTTCTCTGACCGTCCAGAAGTTCAGGCTGTTCAGTTGTACCTAACCACCCCAGAGTGGAACAACAAGAAGGCAAAGCTTGGTGGCTGGTTCTCAGCTAACAAGGGCCTAGACGAGGCTAACGTAGCCGACCCAGTAAACAAGGTTGCAGTTCAGATTCTAAAGAACGCAACTACTTTCCGCTTCGACGGCTCTGACGTAATGCCAGCTGCTGTAGGTGCCGGATCGTTCTGGAAGGAAATGACCGCTTGGGTTGCAGAAGGAAAGTCTGACAAGGCTGTTCTAGACGCAATCGAGAAGTCGTGGCCAAAGAAGTAAGTTAGGCTAATACCTAGCTGAGCGGGTGTGAGTTACTCATTTGAGGCTCACACCCGCTTTCTTTTTTAGTCGGAAGGGATGAAGATGAACGGTTCATTTTTTGCCTTAGCAAGAAACCCTTGGGACACTATTGGCCCCAACCTTCTTCAACTGGTTCTAGGCCTAGTGGCCTTCGCCGCCATCGTATTCATTTGTTTCCTGCTGGCCAGTCGCGCCAGCGTTAAAACCCAGGACTGGCTGAAATACCTAATCTTCCTGGTTCCTGCAAGCTTGCTCTTGCTCATTGGTTTGGTCTACCCGACCATTCGAACCCTAATCATGGCGTTCATGGACTCCGACAGTAAAGAATTCGTCGGCGTCGATAACTTTGTCTGGGCATTCACGATGCCAGAAATCCTTACCGTGCTAAAAAACACGGCAATTTGGGTACTCTTGGTGCCAATTCTTGCAACCGGGCTTGGCCTAGCGGTTGCCTACATGACCGACCGCATGAAGCGAGCTGCGGTTGTAACCTCACTAATTTTCATGCCAATGGCTATTTCCTTCGTGGGTGCCGGCGTTATCTGGAAGTTCGTTTACGACTACCAGCCAAACAAGTTCAAGCCAGACATTGGTTTGCTAAGCGCAATCACCAAGGCATTTGGAATTACCCCGCCAAACTGGATGCTTGAGGCTCCACTTAACACCTTGCTATTGATTGTTGTGATGATTTGGATTCAGACCGGCTTCGCAATGGTCGTGCTTGGTGCAGCCATGAAGAACGTTCCAGACGAGGTCGTTGAGGCCGCTATGCTCGACGGCGCAAAGCCTTGGGCTAGATTCATTAGAATCACCCTTCCGATGATTCGTTCCACCATCGTCGTGGTTCTTACAACCACCATGATCGGTACTTTGAAGGTTTTCGACATTGTTCGCACCATGACCGGTGGAAACTTCTCAACGAGCGTTATCGCGAACGAAATGTATTCACAGTCTTTCCGTGCCATGGACTACGGCCACGGTAGCGCCTTGGCAATTATTTTGTTCGTTGGTTGCTTGCCAATCATCGCCTACAACATTCGACAACTACGCCTTGAGAGGACGGAACGCTAATGAGCACTCGCAAAAAAGCGAAGGACATATTCTCCTCACCGCTAGCTTCGGCCACTGCCATCTTGATCGCGGTTCTCTGGACCATTCC
>JBEDKG010000096.1:0-3324 GCA_041172205.1 Actinomycetota bacterium
ACCGATTGCCAATCGGGAGTGGTTCCTCTGGGCAATTCTGCTCGGCGTCGCAGGTCTGTTGGTTTGGTTGGCTGTGCGTCTGGAGAACATGCGCAAAGCTGGTCGTGAGCCTTCGGTTTGGCTGAAGGAACTCAAATAACACTTGCTTAACTTAGGGTTACCTAACTAAAGTCGAAGTAGGTAAGGTAACCCTAAGTTAAGGCAAGGAATTACATGTTCGCGAACTTCATGATTGGTCTTCGAGAAGGACTAGAAGCAGCATTGATCATTGGCATTCTGATTGCCTACCTAAAAAAGACCGAGCGCATGCAACACGTGCCAAAGATTGTTGCCGGAGTCGTTGCAGCCGTCCTGGTTTCTGTCCTTGCCGGCCTAGGCCTCTCAACAATCGAAGAACATGCGTCGGAGCAGGTTGAGATTACCATCACCGGAATCACTTCCCTACTGGCCGTGATTTTCGTTACCTGGATGGTGTTTTGGATGGCAAAAACCGCCAGACACCTCAGCAAAGAATTGCAAAGCAAAATCGATACCGCACTGGAAACCAGCGGAGCAGCACTGTTCTTCATCGCCTTCTTCACGGTTGTCCGAGAAGGCGTCGAAACCTCGATCTTCCTCTGGACCGCAGCTAAGACCACAGGCGAGGGACAACTCGCTTGGGTTGGTGCCGGTTCTGGCCTAGTAGCCGCAGCCATCCTTGGCTACTGGATCTACAAGGGCATGTTGAAGATCAACCTGGGACGATTCTTCAAATACACCGGAAGCTACCTGCTGGTTCTTACCGCTGGCATCCTCGAATACGCTATTGGTGAATTTACCGAGCTTGGTTGGCTGCCGGAAACCCAGACAGCCTTTGACCTAGGATTTATCACGCCAGAAGGTTCCCCAATTGAGACCTTCCTAAACGCCACTATCGCTTACAACGGCGCTCCGTCGATGATTCAAGCGGCAGCCTGGTTCTCGTTCCTTGTAATCACACTTACCGCTTACCTACGCCAATACCGCCTGCCATGGGCTGGTAAGAAGTAAAAGCATAGACTTAGCCAATGAAGGCTAAATCGTTGATTGCAAGGTTCACCGCTCTGGTGTTCATCCTGGCAACCTTTGCAATACCAGCAACACCTGCCAATGCCGCCGTGCTGAACCAAGCAGCCCTATTCAACCCAGCGGTAATCAACGTCATTGAACTAGACGTGCCTGATGCCAGCCACACTGCTCTCAGTAACTCCAGAACGGCTAAGACCTACACGGCAGCCTCGTTCACCTTTAGGTCGGGTGGCCAGAGCATTGGCCCAATCCAGACCGGAATTCGACTAAAGGGCAGCACATCACTGGAAATGATCGATGCTCACCCTTCGTTCAAAATCGCCTTCAACTGGAAACTTCTGAAGGGCAACCGCTTTCTGGGACTCAAGAATCTAACCCTGAACGCCATGACCCAGGACGGCTCCAAGCTTCACGAATTCGGCGCATACAAACTCTTCAACCTAATGGGAGTGCCAGCTTCGAGGACCGGATGGGCAGAACTCAAAATCAATGGCGTTTCAAGAGGCCTGTACATTTCTGTCGAATCGGTCGATGACATCTTTCTTTCGGCTCGGTACCGCGACATCACCCAGCACCTTTACGAGGGCATCGCCCTAAACGATTTGAAGACCGGAAACAATGACGGTGGCGAAAACTCCGGGCGCTACCTTGTAAAAGAAGGCTGGAAAGCCACAGCCAATAAGAATGACCTTGGAAAGCTTATTTCAGCAGCCAACTACTCTTCAGGCGCTAAATGGTGGGCAAAACTCGGTACCGTGGCCGACCGAAATGAACTTCTGGGCATGTTCGCCGTAGAAAACTTCCTGGGCCACTGGGACGGCTACTCAGGCCCGCTCCAGAACAACCACTTCCTACGCAGCAACCAGCAAAACAAGTTCACCATGATCCCCTGGGGAACCGACCAAACCTTTGGTGAGAACCGCCAAACCAGAACTTTGCTCGACGACTACTTCATGCCACTAGATAAGCCAACCGCAGGCTTCCCTTGGGTTCAACAGGCCTTCCGCAAAGACGCCATGCCACGAGGGCTTCTCTTCACTAAGTGCCTCGCCTACTCGGTCTGTAAGACCGCATACTTGCAAAAACTGAAGGCAGTGTCGGCCAAAGTAACCAGCGCTAAATTTGTGGCTGCCCTGAAATCGGCTTCAACTGTTATTGCAAGCTACAGCCCACAAGACGTCAAGAGCGAACAGACTCGCGTTCAGCAATGGGTTGTCAAGCAGCAAGCACGCGTTACCGCAGTGCTAAAAGCTAACAAGATCCGTTAGCCCTTAGTTGCACCTGCGGTTAGACCCGAAGTGATGTACCTCTGAAGAATCAGGAAGATGATCACGGTTGGAAGAGCCGAGAGAATCGCTCCAGCGGTAAACATCGACCAGTCCTTTGAGTAAGGGTCGTTAATCAGAGTCTGTAGACCGGTAGCCAAAGTTAGCTTCTCAGGGTCGCTGAGCAAGATAGACGCAAGAACATAGTCGCTGGTAACGCCAATGTAGCTAAGCAGCATCTGCACAGCCAAAACCGGTGCTACTAGGCGAAGGGTGATGGTGAAGAAGATTCGAGCGTGGCTTGCGCCATCGATCTTGGCGGCTTCATCGATTTCCTTCGGAACAGTGTTGAAGAATCCGTACATTAGGTAGGTTCCACCACCGAGCGCTCCACCCATGTAAACCATGACCAAACCAAGCTGGCTGTTTAGACCGAGCTGCGGGAAGACCTGGCCAATGTCGCTCATAAGCGAGAAGATGGCAACCAATCCAAGAATCGATGGGAACATCTGCATCAGAATGAGTGACATCAAGCCACCACGACGGCCCCTGAAGCGAAGCCGAGAGAACGAATAAGCGGCAAGTGCTGAAAGGAATACCGAACCAATCGAGGTCAACACACCAATAATCACGGTGTTCATGTACCAAGTTAGGAATGGGCGGTTGCCGTCTTCGTTTGCAAGCAGCGCGTCGTAGTTATCCCACGAGACGTCGGCGAACAACGCGGTGGTGTTATTGATGTCATTGTTTGGGTAAAGCGAAGTCGACAAGATGTAAAGAATCGGGAAGATCGCATAAACACAAATTGCCAGACCCAAAACGTGACGCCACCCGGTGGTGAACAACCACTTTAGGAAACTACGGCGACGAACCTTCGTCTTGAAGTTTGGGATGTTTGCAGTGATGTCAGCCATTAGTTAATGTCCTCCAGAGTTCTGGTGCGGCGGAAGCTGATTAGCGAGAGGGTTCCGATTACAAGGAAGATCAAAATCGAGAAGGCGCTAGCCAAACC
>JBEDKG010000097.1:0-5449 GCA_041172205.1 Actinomycetota bacterium
TACCTGTATTTGACAAATTTGGGGCAATTTTCGGGAATGTTTTTTATAACAAACCAGTAACTAAAAGCAACTTGGCGGGTGGTGGAAAATGGAGTGATTTTTACCAATGTGGTCAAAATTGGGCAAAAAAAATAGCTCAGGCGCTAGGCCTGAGCAAAAAATAGGTCTATTTTGACTTTGGAGTGGAGGCTGCCAGGGAAACGCCAGCCAGCATCAGCACGAACCCGAGGACACCAATTACCATCACCTGGTTCATCACACCGGCTAGAAGAACCGAAATGCCGGCAACAACAATCAAAGATCCTGCAATCACTCGCTTGGCAGAAACGTTTTCCTGAGAAAGTTTTTTGGCTTTCTTTTGTGCCGTTGACCCAGTGAGGCTGCGCTCGAGCTCATCAAGCAGTTGTTGTTCGCGCTCAGATAGTCCCATAAGGCAATTGTATGTGGGTCTAGGCTATTCTCATGAGCGAGAGTGCCACCCTAGTCGAATTAGTAGAACGACGCCTAAATGAATTCTGTGTTGCCAGAAAAGAGCAGCTTTCTGAGATCGACCCTGAACTAGGTCAAGTCATTGACTTCATCCAAGGCTTACTAACCGGCGGAAAACGCTTCCGTGCGCTATTCGCATACTGGTCATGGGTTTCCTGCCTACCTATAAATGAGGGTCAGCTCTCTGATGCTGACAAAGAGAAAAGCGCGGCCGCGTTAGTGGACATCTGTGCGGCTCTGGAAATGTTCCACGCAGCTGCCCTAGTTCACGATGACTTGCTTGACAACTCCGACAGCCGCCGAGGTGCTCCTTCGGTTCACAAGCGGTTTGAACACCTCCACCAGGCCAATGGCTGGGCTGGGTCAACTGCCCGATTCGGTCAGGCTGGTTCGGTGATCGCCGGCGACTTAATGTTGGGTTGGAGTTCTGAACTTTTTGATGCCGGCGTAAAGCGCGCTCCCTCTTCCGCCATCGCTTGGAATTGCCGAGACGAGTTTGCCAAAATGCGCGTAGAAGTAATGGCGGGCCAATACCTCGACGTACTAGAGGAAAACGCTGGACCAACGAGGTCTCCAGACGAAGCAATCGGTCGAGCGAACCGCGTGATGCTTTACAAAACTGCTAAATACAGCATCGAAGCACCACTTCAGATCGGAGCCGCTTTTTCCGGTGCATCGCCGGAGACACTTCGAGGTCTTTCGGCTTTCGCAATTCCGCTTGGCCTTGCTTTCCAGCTTCGAGACGACGTCTTAGGTGTTTTCGGTTCGCCAGAAGTTACGGGTAAGCCAGCTGGCGACGACCTTCGCGAGGGAAAGCGAACCGTAATGATTGCATTAGCCCGCCAGGGGCTTGGACTGTCAACCATCAAGTTGTTCGACGAACTTATGGCCAACCGAGAAATGACGAACGAGCAAATTAGTTTGCTTCAAGAGACCATCAAGGGTTCCGGTGCACTTACCAAGGTTGAGCAGATGATTGAGGAACTGGGCAACGAAAGCTTGCTAGCGCTAAAGCAACTGCAGCTAGACGATTACGGGAAGTCACACCTCGAGCAATTGGCTCGAAAAGTCGTGAACCGAGAGAGCTAGAAAAGCAGGGTTTGCGCGATTCGGCGCACTTCTGATTTGCTGCCTAGCAAAAGCGACTCAATTGGACGACGTCCGAGCGAATCCTCCACGGTGTAAAGCCACTCGACTGCACGTTCCAACCCGTAACCCGCATCAATTAGAACGTTGATGGTTCCAGGGATCGACGGCAGAGGTTCACCATCGACGATCAGGTGAGCAGGCACCTTTTTTACGCCATCGCGGACTACAACAAAGAGCGCGTGCTCTTCAATAAGCCTGCGAACCTTCCCCGGGACAATGCCAAGTTTGTCGGCGACCTCAGGAACGGTTAGCCATTCCTCTACGAATTCAAATACATCACTCACACTCTTAGATTGCCACACCTTGCGCCCCTACAAGAAAAGATTTCTGAAGTGTGTGAGCATATTGGTGAAACTATGACTACTTCCCCGCTGCAACCAAACACTGAACTTTCTGGTCGATACCGAATTCAGCGCCTCTTGGCACACGGCGGGATGGCCAGCGTCTATGAGGCACTGGACCTTCAACTGCACCGACAAGTTGCCATCAAAGTTCTTGCGGCCCATCTGAGTGGCGATTCGGTTTTCAAAGAAAAATTCCTAACCGAAGCACGTGTCGCAGCTTCGCTGAATCACCCAAACCTGGTGAATATCTACGATCAAGGGCAGCACGGCGACTTCACTTACCTGGTTCTGGAACTGGTGAATGGAACCACACTTCGACACGTCTTAGACGATTTCACAACCATCGATTCAGAACGCGCCGTGGAGCTTATGGAAGCGGTTCTTCAAGGTCTTGATGCGGCGCACTCTGCTGGGATCATCCACCGAGACATCAAGCCAGAGAACATTTTGCTGAGCAACGAGGGTCGAATCAAGTTGAGTGACTTTGGCTTGGCTCGCACGGTTGATAACCGAACCGAGGCTAAAGACGTACTCGGCACAGTTGGCTACATGGCGCCCGAATTAGTTACCGGTGGAGCTGCGACCAAGGCAACCGACGTTTACGCCTGCGGCATCATGCTCTACGAAATGCTGACTGGAAAGCGCCCGTACCAAGGTGAACAAAGCATGCAGGTGGCTTACCAGCACGCCAATTCAAGAGTGCAAGCTCCAAGCCTTATTAACCCAAAAGTCTCAGCCGCACTTGATCGAATAGTTTTGCTAGCAACCGAACCCAAGGCGGAAAATCGACCTAGCGACGCCAAGGCACTTTTGAATGCTTTTAACAACTTGGACGATGCCGACAATCGCACCCGCGTGATAAGCCCAGTCGAAAATACGGAACAGCGCACCGAAGTAATCGGGCACACCGAAGCAATCGAAGGTGAACTCCCCTTTGCCGACGTCCCTCAAAAGCGTAAGCTGCTGCCTTTCCTAATCATTACCGTTTTGGTGCTGACACTAGGTGGCGTGGGAGGTTGGTATTTCTCCGCAGGTCCAGGCGCTTTATCTCCCATCCCTGAGCTTTCAGGACGTACCCAGCTCCAAGCAGAAACAGCTTTAGCTCCACTCGATCTAAAGTTCGTAATGGCGCACGAGAACTCGGCAACCATTCCTGCAGGAAAGATTGTTCGAACCGACCCTCCAGCCGGAGGCTACATTGGCCATGGCGGAACCATCACGATTTACCTTTCTGACGGACCAAAGCTTGTCAAAGTCCCGTTACTCACAGGAAAGAATTTGGCTGACGCCACTGCCACTTTGGTGGGCTCTGGATTTGTTTTAGGCAGTGTCACATCGTCGTTCAACGCAGCTCCAATTGGTCAGGTATTTGACTTCACCGGAAGCGATGAACTTCCGATTGCCGAAGGCTCAGCTATCGACCTGAAGGTTTCTCTGGGTTCAATCCCAGCCGTTGCCGGTTTGACTCTCGATGCCGCGAAGGTGGCGCTACAGGTGGTTGGTCTTGAGGTTGGAAAAACTACCGAGGCATACAGCGACACTGTCCCTAAGGGAAATGTAATCGACCTAGCACCTAATCAACTGAACCTTGAAAAGGGCTCTAAAGTCGATCTAACGATCTCCAAGGGAACCAGCAAGGTCACTGTTCCAAATGTTGTTGGTCAGCGCATTCTCGCGGCTCAAGACATCCTCAAAAACCTGGGACTAAAAGTCTTGGTAGACACCAACCTGCCAAACAGTCAGTGGGGTCTCAAGAACGTGAAGTCGACTAACCCGAGTGCAGGCTCAATTGTTCGCGTTGGCGATACCGTAACGCTGATTGCTCGTTACTGAACTCGTTGATTATTTCTTAGTCAGAGACTCTGCAACCAAGAACGCCAGTTCAAGCGACTGACTGTGGTTGAGGCGTGGGTCACAGAGAGACTCGTAACGCTCTTCAAGAGTCGACTCATCGATCATTTCCGAACCACCGAGGCACTCGGCAACATCGTCGCCGGTTAGTTCAACGTGAATACCACCAGGGATGGTTCCGGCCGCGTGGTGAACTTCAAAGAAGCCACGAACTTCGTCCATGACATCGTCGAAACGACGAGACTTGTAGCCGTTCTTGGTGGTGATTCCGTTGCCGTGCATTGGGTCGGTTATCCAAAGTGGCTGAGCGCCCATGTCGCGCACTGCTTCAACAAGCTTCGGAAGCTCTTCACGAATCTTGCTAGCGCCCATGCGGGTGATGAAAGTAAGACGACCAGGCTCGCGTTCTGGATCAAGCTTTTCGATTAGCGCCTTGGCGTCTTCAACCGAGGTGGTTGGGCCGAGCTTCACACCGATTGGGTTACGAACGCGTGACAGGAAGTCGACGTGTGCGTTTTCCAGTTGACGGGTGCGTTCACCAATCCAAACCATGTGACCACTGGTGTCATAAGGATTTCCGGTACGGGAATCAATGCGAGTCATTGGGCGCTCGTAGTCAAGAAGCAACGCTTCGTGGCTAACGTAAAACTCGGTGGTGCGAAGTGACTCAAAGTCGGCTCCACAGGCTGCCATGAACTTGATGGCACGGTCAATTTCCTTGGCAAGCGATTCGTAGCGAACGTTGGCAGGGTTTTCACTGAAACCGCGGTTCCACTCGTGGACTGATCGAAGGTCCGCGAATCCACCCTGGGTGAATGCGCGAATCAGGTTCAGTGTCGAGGCTGAGGTGTTGTAGGCCTTGAGCATGCGCCAAGGGTCGTTGGCACGAGATTCAGGGGTGAAGTCGTAGCCGTTAACAGCATCGCCTCGGTAGGCCGGAAGAGTGATGTCGCCACGGGTTTCGTCATTTGATGAACGAGGCTTGGCGAACTGACCAGCCATGCGACCCATCTTTACAACCGGCATCGACGCACCGTAAGTGAGTACAACAGCCATCTGAAGCAGAGTCTTGACTCGGTTGCGGATTCGATCCGCAGTGGCATCGGCGAAGGTCTCGGCGCAGTCTCCGCCCTGAAGCAAGAATGCCTTTCCGGCAGCTGCGTCCGCGAGGCGATTGCGAAGTTGGTCTACTTCACCGGCGAAGACCAGTGGAGGCTGCTTGGCAAGCTCGGCACGAACTTTCAAGACTTCCTCGGCGTTTGGCCAAATTGGCTGCTGAAGCGCCGTCAGAGAGGCGTGGTGGTCTAAGCCGGTCAGAATGTCGTTCATGTTGGGAAGGTCTCTCTCTAGCGCGTGCGGGCGCGTTTTTCTTTCAGGGTCGAAGCGTAAGTGTCCACGTATTCCTGGCCACTAAGTTTCATCAGTTCGTACATGATTTCATCGGTGACGGCTCGCAAAATTACGCGGTCACCTTCCATGCCATCGAATCGGGAGAAGTCCAAAGGCTCCCCCACAATGATTCCAATGCGACGAATTCGAGGAAGTCGACGACCAATCGGTTGAACCTTTTCGGTGTCGATCATTGCCACTGGAATTACTGGAACCTTAGATTCCAA
>JBEDKG010000098.1:0-3052 GCA_041172205.1 Actinomycetota bacterium
GCTTCGACTCGATTGCCATCTCATCTGGAATGTCGCTGCGGTTCATCATGGCCGCTGCTGCACCAGAGTTGAAGGCACGCATCAGGTCATCGGTTAGCGAAAGGTAGAAACGTGATTCACCAGGGTCACCCTGACGACCGGCACGACCACGCAGCTGGTTGTCGATGCGGCGAGACTCGTGACGCTCGGTGCCAAGAACATAGAGACCGCCGGTAGCGATAACCTGCTCGGCTTCCTTCGCTACGGTTTCCTTGATTTCGGCATAGGTTTTGTCCCAGGCGGCTTGGTACTCAGGAGTCTCTGGGTCGAGACCCTTGGCAGCCAAGGCTTCAACGGTTAGGAACTCGGTGTTACCACCGAGCATGATGTCGGTACCGCGACCTGCCATGTTGGTGGCGACGGTAACTGCGCCGAGACGACCTGCCTGAGCCACAATGTGAGCTTCACGCGCGTGGTTCTTAGCGTTCAAGACCTCGTGGCGGATACCACGCTTGGCTAGAAGCTTTGAAAGGTATTCGCTCTTCTCAACCGAGTTTGTTCCAACCAACACAGGCTGCTTGTTCTCGTGGTGAGCTGCGATGTCTTCTACAACCATGGCGAACTTGATCTCTTCGTTCTTGTAGATCAGGTCTGGCTGGTCTTTTCGAATCATGTCGCGGTTGGTTGGGATTGGAATTACGCCCAACTTGTAGGTGCTCATGAACTCGGCGGCTTCGGTCTCGGCGGTACCGGTCATGCCGGCAAGCTTTCCGTAACCACGGAAGTAGTTCTGCAGGGTGACGGTGGCTAGGGTTTGGTTTTCTGCCTTGACCTCAACACCTTCTTTGGCCTCGACGGCCTGGTGCATACCCTCGTTGTAACGGCGGCCGGCCAGGATGCGTCCGGTGTGCTCGTCGACAATCAGGACTTCGCCGTTCATAACCACGTAGTCCTTGTCCTTGCGGAACAGGGCCTTGGCACGAAGTGAGTTGTTCAGGAACGAAATCAGCGGAGTGTTCTCTGACTCGTAGAGGTTGTCGATGCCTAGGTAGTCTTCGACCTTCTCAATACCAGGTTCCAAGATTCCAACGGTGCGCTTCTTTTCGTCTACTTCGTAGTCGATGATTGGCTCTAGTTTTTCGGCAATCTTGGCGAACTCGTTGAACCAGCGGTTTACATCCCCAGAGGCTGGGCCCGAGATGATTAGCGGGGTGCGAGCCTCATCGATAAGGATCGAGTCAACTTCGTCGATGATTGCGTAGTAGTGGCCGCGCTGTACAAGTTCGCTCTGGTGGTGAGCCATATTGTCGCGCAGGAAGTCGAAGCCAAACTCGTTGTTGGTTCCGTAGGTAATGTCGGCTAGGTACTGCTCGCGACGTTCCTGAGGGTCCTGGCCCGAAATGATGCAACCGGTGGTCATTCCGAGCGCGCGGAAAACACGACCCATAAGTTCACTCTGGTAGCTGGCAAGGAAGTCGTTTACGGTAACCACGTGCACACCGCGGCCGGCGATGGCATTTAGGTAAGCCGGAAGGGTTGCCACAAGGGTCTTTCCTTCACCGGTTCGCATTTCAGCGATGTTGCCTAGGTGTAGTGCTGCGCCACCCATGATCTGTACGTCGAAGTGGCGCATACCAAGAGTTCTTGAGGCAGCTTCACGGACAGCTGCAAAGGCTTCTGGAAGTAGGTCATCAAGTGATTCACCGGCAGCGAAGCGCTCGCGAAGAGCGGCTGTTTCACCGGCTAGTTGCTCATCGGTCAGTGCCTTGAAGTCTTCTTCAAGGGCGTTCACGGCTACTACATGGTTGCGAAGCTTGGCCAAGACACGGCCTTCACCTGCACGAAGCAACTTGTTGATCAACGATGCCAAAACGACTCCAAGCCTTACGGGACAATCAAGTTAATCTTACCCGCGAAGGCTGGTTGCCGCCTGAGTGCTAGACCAGTGCGATTACTCCGTAATTCCAACCCTTGCGACGGTAGGCAACGCTGGGCTTACCGTTTTCTGAGTCGATAAATAGGTAGAAGTCGTGGCCGAGCAGCTCCATGTTCGAGATGGCATCGTCTGCGGTCATGGTTTCGCCGTGAAACTCCTTGCGGCGAATTACCACCGGAGATTCGCCATAGTTTGGTGCTTCCTCGGCGGCCTCACTCGGGTGTAGCAGTGAGAGGTCGGCTGGAGTTACATCGAGCCCAGAGAACTCGGTAGCACTCAACTCAGAGGCCCCGGGAGCTCCGTGGTGACCGTGGTGAGGCTTCTTTCGGTCATTGGCTCTGCGTAGTCGCTCGGCAAGCTTTCCCCAAGCTACGTCGAAGGCTGAGAACTTGTCTTGGGCGTGAGCTTCGGCTCGAATAATCTGGCCAGAGGCGAAAACGGTTAGTTCGACCTGGTCTTCTGGGCCGGAGTTGCGGGAGTGGTCGTGACGAGTAACTTTTACAACCAATTCCTGAACTTTATGCAGCAGGTGGTCAACTTTTTCGGCCCGCTCGGAAACATATTCTCGGAAGCGGTCGGAGACGGTTAGGTTTTTTGCGGAAATTCTTAGTTCCATGATGTTCCTCCATCTGCAGGCAACAGTGCCTGTGTAGTCAAGGTACACCTTTTTGCTTCGGTTTCTGCAAAAGTTACGAATCCAATTACAAAATATCCAGCATTTTCTAAGGTTTCTTTAGCGGTGAGCATGGATGCTCCGGTGGTAACAACATCGTCGACCAGTAAGACCCGCCCGGTTCCAACCTTGGCCATCATTGACCCCTGCTGATTTTGCCTGCGTTCTGTTGGTGATAACTTGCTCTGGTCTTTGGTTTCGCGAGTTCTTAGCAAAATGTTTGACCACCGAAGTCCAGGGACTCGAAGGCTTAGTTCTCTAGCAAGGAGCTCTGCCGGATTGAATCCTCGTTCTCGCACGGAACTTCGGTTACTGGGCATAGGCACCAAAATCGAAGGTAACTGATCAAAGCAACCCAGCAGGTTTACCATCGCCTGGGCCATGGTTTTGGACAGTTCGCTTTCACCCAGTTCCTTATAAGACCGAAGTAACGTCTTGGCGCGGTCGTTGTAGTTCATTGATGA
>JBEDKG010000099.1:0-13043 GCA_041172205.1 Actinomycetota bacterium
TTTGGAACCTTGACACCTTCGGCCTGGCAAGCAACCGCGATTGCTTCGACGATTGCATCGGCTGTGGCCTTAATGCTTGGTGCGTTATCGCCAACGTTGTAGTCGATTCCGAAACCACCGCCGAGGTTCAGTTCAGGTACCGCACCCCCAGCCAAAAGTGCTGAGTGAAGTTTGATGAGACGTCTGGCAGCTTCAGCGAAACCGGCGGTTTCGAAAATCTGCGAACCGATGTGCGAGTGAAGACCAAGGAATTCGAGGTGGTTGTGTTTGCGAATTTTCTCAACCAAACCAGGCACATCTTCGATGGCGATGCCGAACTTCTGATCTTCGCGTGCGGTTGCAAGGAACTCGTGGGTGTCGGCGTGCACTCCGGTGTTCACGCGAATTCGAACCGGCTGAACGCGTCCCTGAGCACCAGCGGTGGCAGCGATTCGCTCAATCTCAATTTCGCTGTCAATGACGATTGCTCCAACGCCAGCCGAAACCGCGCGACCGATTTCAGCGGCCGACTTGTTGTTGCCGTGCAACCCAATTCGCTTTGGGTCGATGCCCGCCGCGAGCGCAATTGCAAGTTCACCCCCGCTAGCGACGTCGACGTTTAGACCTAGTGCGTCGGCCCAGCGAACTACCTCGGTGCATAGGAAAGCCTTGCCCGCGTAATAAACCTTGGCCTCGGTGCCAATGCGCTCGGCAGCAGCTTCCAAGGACTCTTTGACCGCAAGACCATTTCGTTCAAATTCGCTCTGGTCAACCACGTAAAGCGGAGTTCCAAATTGTGCGGTCAGATCGCTAGAAGGAACGCCACCAAACACTGCTTCGCCATCGGCGTCGCGGGTGGTGTCCTGTGGCCAAATGCGCTTGGTCAATTCGTTGTTATCGGCTGGCACGGTGAGCCAGCTCGGCTTCAGTTCGGTACTTGCCATTACATACGCTCCGGAGCGCTGACGCCAAGAACACCCAAACCGTTGCGCAAGACAATCGAGGTCGCTTCGTTTAGCCAGAGGCGGGTGCGGTGAACCGATTCAACTTCGGCACCGGCTAGCGGCGTAACACGGCAGTTGTCGTACCAGCGGTGGTAAGTACCGGCGACTTCTTCGAGGTAACGAGCAACGCGGTGAGGTGCGCGCTCTTCTGCCGCGTGAGCCAGCACGCCAGGGTACTGAGTCAACTTGGCAAGCAATTCGCCTTCCGAAGCGTGGCTCAAGAGTTCTGGGTCAAACTCGGTGCGCTCCACTCCAAGCGACGCAGCATTCGCGGCCACTTGGCGGGTTCGAGCGTGCGCGTATTGAACGTAGAAGACCGGGTTGTCGTTGGTCTTCTTCTCAAGCAGCGAAAGGTCGACGTCTAGAGACGAATTGATGCTTGAGCGAACCAGTGCGTAACGGGCAGCATCGACACCGACCAGTTCCACTAGGTCTTCGAGGGTGACCACAGTTCCGGCGCGCTTTGACATACGAACCGGCTCGCCATCGCGAACCAAGTTCACCATCTGGCCAATCAAGATCTCAAGATTCACGCCTGGCACATCGCCGAAGGCGGCGCACATTGCCATCATGCGAGGAACGTAACCGTGGTGATCTGCGCCAAGCATGTAGATGCAGCGATCGAAACCACGTGAACGCTTGTCTAGGTAGTAAGCCAAGTCTCCGGCGATATAAGCAGCTTCACCGTCGCTCTTGAGAACCACGCGGTCACGGTCGTCGCCGAACGTGGTGGTGCGAAGCCAAAGCGCTCCGTCTTGCTCAAACATGTGACCGGCAGCCTTCAGGCGTTCGATGGCGCGGTCAACAGCGCCTGACTCGTAAACCGAGTTCTCGTGGAAATAGACATCGAAGTCGACACCGAAGTCGTGAAGCGACTGGCGAATCTCCTGGAACATCAGTTCCACACCTGCGGCACGGAAAGCCTCTTGGGCTTCGTCCTCAGGTAATTCCAAAATGTTTACAGCGGTGCCGTCCATGACCTGCTTAGCAATGTGGTCAATGTAGGCGCCGGCGTAGCCATCTTCAGGAGTTTCTTCGCCGCGAGCGCTGGCCAGCAGAGAACGAGCGAAGCGATCGATCTGGGCTCCGTGGTCGTTGAAGTAATACTCGCGGGTAACCTCAGCGCCCTGCGACTGCAAGATTCGAGCCAGCGAGTCGCCAACTGCAGCCCAGCGGGTTCCGCCTAAGTGGATTGGGCCGGTTGGGTTAGCCGAGACAAATTCGAGGTTTAGCTTTTGTCCCTTTAGTGCGTCGCCTTGGCCGTAAGCTTCACCGAGCTCAACCACGGTCTTGGCAAGACCGCCTGCAGCTCCTGCACTGAAAGTCACGTTGATAAAACCAGGACCCGCGATGTCAACTTTCGCAACGCCGTCCAAGTTCAAAAGCAGTTCGGAAACCTTCTCGGCAAGCTCGCGAGGCTTCAAACCGAAGCGACCGGCAAACTGCAAAGCTAGGTTGGTTGCCCAGTCGCCGTGATCACGATTCTTAGGACGTTCGACCACAACTCCTGAAGGAAGTTCTCCGGCGCTCAAAAACCCTTCAGCCTGCAAACGCGACAGGATGTTCACCAAAGCAATGGAGAGCGCTTCTGGGGTCATTTTTGGCCTCGAGACGTGAACAGACAGGGTATCCAACAATCATACCTGAGCCACGCTACTGCTACTCTGGAAGCACCCTGGCCCCTATAGCTCAGGGGATAGAGCGTTGCCCTCCGAAGGCGAAAGCGCAGGTTCGAATCCTGCTAGGGGCACATGCTGCAATATCTAAACCCTGAGTACCTGTTCGCGACCTTTGGTCAACTATTTTTCGTCGTCGCCTGTCTGATGATTTTCGCGGAAACCGGTCTGCTGGCTGGCTTTTTCCTGCCTGGCGATTCGCTGCTATTCGCTCTCGGGCTGTTCATCGCCACCGGCCAGATTCAGGTGCCACTGTGGCTCGCGGTGTCGTTGCTGGCGATCTCGGCATTCGCCGGTGATCAGACCGGTTACTGGATTGGTCGAAAGCTGGGTCCGGCTGTTTTCAACAAGCCGAAGTCACGCCTGTTCAACCCTAAGAATGTTGAAGCAGCGCACTCGTTCTTTGAACGCTATGGATCACGCGCGGTCATCCTGGCTCACTTTGTTCCAATCATGCGAACCTTCATTCCGGTGTCTGCAGGTATCGCCAACCTGGAGTGGAAGAAGTTCACCCGCTACAACCTGATCGGTATTGCCGGTTGGGCGGTCGGTGTTACTTTGCTCGGCGCTGCGCTGGGAACTAACGAATGGGTCAAGCACAATCTGGAGCTTGTTCTAGTTGGTTTTGTGGTGCTTTCATTTATCCCAATTGCAGTCGAAGTGCTGCGTAATTGGAAAAAGCGCTAAGCGTTCAAAAACGAAATAAGTTGGCTGACCGCTTCGGCGCGGTGACTTAGCGCATTCTTGATTTCCGGCTCAAGTTCGGCTGCGGTTACATCGAAACCGTCTGGAACAAAGACCGGGTCATAGCCGTGGCCATTGGTTCCGCGCTCTTCTGTGGCAATTGAGCCAGACCAAAAGCCGGTAAACGAAATCTCACTGCCGGCATCGACCAGCGCAATAGTGCAAACGAAAGCTGCGGCTCGGTGCTCAGGCTTCACGTCGGCCAACTGCTTCAAAAGCAGCTGTCGGTTTTCCACGTTGTCGCGGCCGCCTGCCCAGCGAGCCGAGAAGATGCCTGGTGAACCGCCCAAAATCTCAACCGCCAAACCTGAATCGTCGGCGATGGCTGGAAGGCCGGTGTGCAAGCTGGCAGCACGTGCCTTGATAAGTGCGTTCTCAAGGTAACTAACGCCGTCTTCGACCGGCTCAGGGCCGTCGTAGCCAACCAGTTCAAGGTCAGGAACAGCCGGCTCCAAAATGGCTCGAAGTTCGGCAAGCTTGCCCGGGTTGTGGCTGGCTAAAACTAACTTCATTTAGGCCAGAGCCTCGGCCTGAATCTTGGTAAGGTCGGCGCAACCCTTCAACGCGAGGTCCAGCAGGCGGTTTAGTTCGTCGCGGTCAAACGGCACGCCCTCGGCAGTTCCCTGAACCTCAACAAACTTTCCGCTACCGGTAACCACAACGTTCATGTCGGTCTCGGCGCGAACATCTTCGACATAGGCAAGGTCAAGCTGTGGCTCGCCGTCGATGATTCCAACCGAGATAGCGGCAACGCTGTCGGTTAGCGGGTTCGACTTGGACGGAATGTGTCCGTGCTTCTTACCCCAGTTGATGGCATCGACCAGGGCGATGTAAGCGCCGGTAATGCTAGCGGTGCGGGTTCCACCATCGGCCTGCAAAACATCGCAGTCGATGACGATGGTGTTTTCACCAAGTGCCTTTACATCGACGATCGCGCGCAGGCTGCGACCAATCAGGCGAGAAATTTCGTGCGTGCGGCCACCGATCTTGCCCTTGACGGCTTCGCGTTCAGAACGAGTGTGGGTGGCTCGAGGAAGCATCGAGTATTCAGCGGTAACCCAACCCTCGCCCTTACCGACCTTCCAACGAGGAACACCGGCGGTGAACGAAGCGGTGCAAAGCACCTTGGTACCACCGAACGAAATCAGCGCGCTACCTTCGGCGTGGTCACTCCAACCGCGGTGAACGGTAACTTCTCTTAGGTCGTCGTTATTGCGGCCATCGGCACGGTTGCCCATTGATTTCTCCTATAAAGACTCAACGCTGTGGGCCTCGGGACCGAGGAAGCGTCGAGCCAACTTTTCAAAAGACTTGGTGTCACCGGTGGCCAGGAAGCGATAGTTCGGGGCAGCGGCGTTAGTGCGAAGAAGTTTTTCGGCGGTGAGAGTGCGGTAAACGTCTTTGGCCGTTTCATCGTCGCTGGAGACCAGCGTTACTCCATCGCCCATGACATAGCTAATGGCACCGGTCAGCAGCGGGTAGTGCGTGCAACCGAGAACCAGGGTGTCCACGCCGGCTTCACGAATCGGTGCCAGATACTCTTCGGCAACTTTCAGGAGTTCGGCTCCAGAGGTAATACCGTTCTCAACGAACTCCACAAAGCGCGGGCAAGCCGCAGTGGTGATGTCGATGTCAACGGCAGCCGCGAATGCGTCCTCGTAAGCTTTGGAAGAAATTGTGGCGTTGGTACCGATAACGCCTATGTGGCGATTGCGGGTCGATGCCACTGCTCGGCGAACCGCCGGCTGGATAACTTCAATAACCGGGATGCCTCGACCGACCGTGTAGCGCTCGCGGGCATCACGCAAAACCGCAGCCGAAGCCGAGTTACAGGCAATCACCAAAAGTTTTACGCCCTCATCAACGAGGCGATCCATCACCTCTAGGGCAAGTTTGCGAACCTCTTCAATGGGCTTCGGACCATACGGGCTGTTCGCGGTGTCGCCAACGTAGATGATCGATTCGTTTGGAAGCTGATCGATGATGGCACGCGCAACAGTCAGCCCACCGACTCCAGAGTCGAAGATTCCAATTGGCGCATCGTTCACGTGGACAAGTCTAGTAACGCCTGCCAGTGCTAGTCGCTAGGCTGGATGGGTGCTGAAATCTACCGCCCTGCTAACCGACCGCTACGAACTCACCATGGTTCAGGCGGCTCGCCGTTCTGGGTTGGCCGGGCGCAACTGCGTTTTCGAAGTCTTCAGCCGCCAAGTACCAGCTGGTCGCCGTTACGGAGTGGTTGCCGGAACCGGCCGCTTGCTCGATGAAATAAAAGAATTCCGATTCGGAACCGAAGAACTGGAATGGTTGGCTGCCGCCAAAGTGGTTGACCCCGAAACCATCGACTACCTAGCAAACTTCAAATTCACCGGCGACATTTGGGGCTATCGCGAAGGCGATGCCTACTTCGCCTACTCCCCTGTGCTTGTTGTTGAGGCCCCGTTTGAGCAGGGCGTGCTTCTCGAAACCCTGATCCTCTCGATCATGAACTACGACACCGCCGTGGCTTCGGCCGCCTCGAGAATGCGAAGCGCTGCCGGCACTCGCTACCTTGCCGAAATGGGTGGTCGTCGAACCAACGAGCAGGCCGCAGTGGCCGCCGCCCGAGCCGCCTACATTGCTGGCTTCGATGCAACCTCAAATCTTGAAGCCGGACGCAGTTGGAACATTCCAACCATGGGAACCGCGGCCCACGCCTTCACACTGCTACACAACAATGAAGCCGATGCATTCAAAGCTCAGGTTGAAACCTTCGGCAATGGCACCACCTTGCTGGTTGACACCTACAACACCGACGAGGGTGTTCGTAAGGCGATCGAAATTGCCGGAACCTCGCTTGGCGCAGTTCGAATCGACTCTGGAGATCTTGGTGTCGAAGTAACGCGTGTTCGAAAACTGCTGGACAGCCTGGGTGCGACCAACACCAAAATCACTGTCACCAACGACCTAGACGAACACGCAATTGCTGCACTCGCTGCCGCTCCGGTCGACAACTACGGTGTTGGTACTTCAGTGGTTACTGGCTCGGGAGTCCCAACTGCTGGGTTTGTCTACAAACTGGTAGCCCACAAGGATGACGCCGACAACTGGGTAAGTGTTTCAAAGCGCTCCGCTAACAAGACCAACATCGGCGGACGCAAGCAGGCATTGCGTCAGCTTGAAAATGGAATCGCCACTAAAGAACTATTGGCTGCCGGACACGAAGTATCGGCAGACGCTACTCAGCGCGAACTTTTGGTGCCACTGGTAACCAACGGAGTGGTTGACGAACAGTTCCTTGGTGCAAATGGAGTCACTCTTGCGCGAGAAGTACACCGCAAGGCAATGCTTGAGCTTCCAATTCAGGCTCACCGCTTACAGCGCGGTGACGCTGCTCTTCCGACCGAATTTATTTAGCGTCGTCGCCGGAGCTCTTCGGATCTTCCGGACGCAAGCCGTCGTAGATTTCTTTACAGACTGGGCAAACCGGGAACTTTTCAGGATCACGACCAGGCACCCAAACTTTTCCGCAAAGCGCATGAACCGGAGTGCCGAGCACAGCCGACTCCACGATCTTTTCCTTGCGAACGTAGTGCGAAAAACGCTCGTGATCACCGGGTTCTAAAAATTGAACTTCTTCATCAACCAGCAAATCGCCGGTTGGGGCTGGCATGGTTTCCTGAGTGGTCATTACTTCAGGGTCGCCAAGCTGCCGAGAGTCAAGGTGAGCGACTGGGTCTTTCCGTCGCGAAGAAACTCTAGGGTCGACTCGGTTCCAGCAGCTTCCCAACGCACGGCGGCAGTGAGATCGCCTGATTCAAGAATGATTTTGTTGTTGAACTTGGTGACCACGTCGCCAGCTTTCAAACCCGCCTTGTCGGCAGGACCACCGACAGTTACCTCTTTGATGAGAGCGCCAACCGAAAAAGACGCGGTTGAAGACTTATCGAACGGCTGGTCGGTGACCATGGCACCGAGTAGTCCGTGAGTGGCCTTTCCGGTCTTCATGATTTCATCGGCAATGCGCTTGGCAACGTTGGAAGGAATTGCAAAACCAACACCGATGTTTCCAGACTGGCCAGAAGTGCTCGAACCGGTAGAGGCAATAGCAACGTTGATTCCGATCAACTTTCCAACCGAGTCAACCAGCGCACCACCGGAATTGCCAGGGTTGATGGCGGCGTCGGTCTGGATAACACTCAAGCTAACTGGAGCAGCGCCTGAACCGTTCCAAAGCTGCAGGCCGTCAGATGGCGCCGAAGAGTTCGCAACCGAGATGGTGCGATTCAGTGCTGAGACGATACCGGTGGTAACGGTCTCTGGAAGACCGAGCGGTGCGCCAATAGCGATAACTGGGTCACCAACGTTGAGGTTGCCTGAGTCTGCAAACTCAATCGCCTTGAACTTGATTGGGCCAGAAATCTTGATTACGGCCAGGTCGTTCATTGGGTCGGTGCCAACGATTTTGGCCGAATAGGTTCGCTTGTCGAAAGTCTGAACCTCAACGGTTGGGTTGGTGGTTTCTCCATCCAAAGTCACCACGTGGGTGTTGGTAAGAATGTAGCCATCTTCGGTTAGGAAAACTCCTGAGCCCGAGCCGCCACCTTTGGCGTCTCCCACCTTGATGGTGACCACACTTGGAAGCGCGGTGGTTGAAGCAGCACTCACCCAGTTCAGGTTTTCGCTTCGGTTGACGACAACCGGCGCTGGTGCCGTTCCAAGGTAGTAACCACCAATGGCAATTCCGCCGCCGAGCACTGAGGCAACAAGTGCGCCAATTAGAACACCACCGGTTGCGGTCAGCGATTTACGAACCTTAGGCAACTTTGGTGGAACATAAGTTGGGGTAGGGCTATCGAAAAAGAACTGGTGGTTTTGTTGTTCAGACATGTCTCTAAGTTTATGAAAACATCCTGAAAGGTTTCTGAGTATTAGCAACCTGGTGCTGTGGGTTTTTCATTGCAGTTCCAGTGAACTAAGACAACTTTCGACCCACCTGACGGCGCTGTCCCTCCCACATTGACAAAAAGCGGAGGGCTTGTTGCGTAAACCAACCCCGGCAAAGATAACCAGAGACTGTGACCAATGATGCGATACCTGACCGAGTAACCAACCATGACTCTCAACTGGTAGGTGCCTTTAGTCGACCAAGCATGAGTGACGAGCTGACCTCCACCTAGAGCTCCATCACCAAAAGTCCAGTCGTAAGTCTTCGGAGTAAACCGAACCTGAGACGGATACCAAAACAACAAACGGTTTCTAGTGTGACGTATTGCTTGAGCTGAAAATTCTGCGGTTTGACCCACTTCTAGGTTCGGGCTTCCCGAGATACCTGGCCGATCGGGAACCACGGTGAACATGTTGGCGTACTTGCGAGGTTTTCCAGTTCGAACTCTTTTGACGGGCTTCTTGGGTTTTCCAATTAGCTTCCAAATCTGGTTTCCGCAAACAGTTGCCGAGACCTTTGATACCTGCCCGGAGTAGGTAAGCCTTCCGCTCTTTCCGCCGGTCACCGCACAGGTCACCGCATGAGCGGGCTCCGATAGCTGAACGGACGGAAAGATAATCGCAACCGAAAGTAATGCCCCAGCAACGCTTTTCATCATTGCGAAAGACTAGGACGAATTGCCTGAGGACCTCGAAAGTTCTCCACAGGTTAAAGCAACAGACCCAATCGAATAAACGATTGGGCCTGTTATTGGTTGCGGAGGCAGGATTTGAACCTACGACCTCCGGGTTATGAGCCCGGCGAGCTACCGAACTGCTCCACCCCGCGGTGTGAGTTCAGTTTAGCACGAAACCGTGGTTACTTGCCAGCCGCCTTTTGGGCGTCTGCAATTGCCTGCTTCAGCGCATCAGCTGCACGACCATAGGCCGCCCAGTTTCCGGTCTTGAGAGCAGCTGCCTGATCGTCAAGAGCCTTCTGCGCATTGGCCAAAGCCTTGGCCAAAGTCATTACTGTGCCCGTACCGGTTCCTGTGCCAGTACCCGTTCCAGTGCCATTACCAGGGTTTACAGTTCCGGAACCAAAGAGCGAGTTCAAGGCACCTTCTAGGGTGTCCTCAAAGGCAATCTTGTCGCCGAACATAACCAGAACCTTCTTGAGAAGCGGGAAGCTGGTTTCTCCAGTTGACTGAATGTAAACCGGCTGAACATAGAGCAAACCTCCACCAACTGGCAATGTGAGGAGGTTTCCTCGAAGCACCTTGGTAGAACCCTGCTGCAACAAGTTCAGGAGCCTAGAAACCTCAGGGTCAGTTGTGAACGAGTTCTGAACCTGACCAGGACCCGGCACAACCGAGTTCTTTGGCAAGGTCAGCAACCGAAGCTTTCCGTAGTCTTCTGAAACTTTGCCCTTGACATTTCCGGCGTCAGAGTTGGCAACTAAGTATCCGGTTAGGACACTTCGGTTTGCTTCACCAGTCGAACGGGGAATGAATCCGCTGTAGATCGAGAAGTCCGATTTGGTTGCTCCAGGAGCCTGCATGGTCAGGTAGTAAGGAGGCTGGAATGCGGTGGTGTTGGTATCACTCGACGGGTCGTTTGGAACCATCCAAGCGTCCTGCTGCGAGTAGAAAGCACCGGCTTCCGTCACGTGGTACTGCCCGAGAATGCCGCGCTGAATCTTGAAAAGATCAGCTGGGTAACGAACGTGGCTGAGCAAAGCGCCAGACATTTCGCTAACTGGAGCCACTGTGCCAGGGTAAATCTTCATCCAGGTCTGAAGGATCGGATCCTTGGTGTCCCAGGCGTAAAGCTTCACACTTCCGTCATAGGCATCGACGGTAGCCTTCACCGAGTTACGAATGTAATTGATGTCCTGCCCGTCCAAGGTGATCGACGAGTCAGAGGCAGCTTCACCGTAGTTCTCGGCACGCGAGTAAGGATACTGAGATGAAGTTGTGTAACCATCGACTACCCACTTGATGCGACCATCAACCACTGCCGGGTAAATGTCGCTGTCCAAGGTTAGGTATGGCGCGGCAGCTGCAACGCGATCGATTGGATTACGGTCGTAAAGAATCTGCGATGAGTCATTGATTGCATCTGAAAGCAATAGCTGCTCACTAGAGAACTTGATGGCATAGGCAAGACGCTTGTAAGGGTTGTCTAGCTTTGGACCACCGTTTCCACTGAACGTCGTGTAGGTCTGTTCTGCGTTGTTGGCTCCACCTGGGTAATCCATTTCGCGATCCTTGCCGGTACCGCCAACGATGGAATACTCAGGCGATTTCTCACCGAAGTAAATACGTGGCTCATAGGTTCCGAAGGCACCCTCGGTTGGGATTCCCTTCTGAAGGAACACTGGCTGACCATCGCCATCGCGCTGGTTTCCATATGCGGCCACTAGGCCATAGCCGTGGGTGTAAACCAAAGCGTTGTTGAACCAGGACTGCGATGATCCGAGACCACTCTGGTTCAATTCACGTGCGGCGATAACGGTGTCCTGGATTTTTCCATCCAAGGTGTAACGGTCGACGTCGAGGTCGTTGGTGAAGTTGTAGTACTGACGGAACTGCTCAAGCTGACGGAATGAACTTGAAACCAACATTGGGTCGAGGATACGAATGTTTGCAGTGGTGTCGGCATCCTTGCGAAGGTCGGCCTGAGTGGCAGAGGTCTTAGCGTTGTATTCGATTGACTCAACGTTGTCTAGGCCGTAGGCGAAACGGGTGGCCTCGAGGTTACGGGTGATGTATTCGCTTTCGAGGGTTCGCTCATTCGGAACTACCTGGAAGGTCTGAACAATCCAAGGGTAGATTCCACCCAGAATGATCGAGCTCACCACCATCAAGCCGGTTCCGACCAGTGGTAGACGCCACTTGCCAATGAACCCGCCGATTAGGAATAGCACGGCTACCAAAAGGCCAATGCCGGCGACGATCTGCATTCCAGGAATCTGGGCAAAAACGTCGGCGTAGGTGGCACCGGTGTAGAGGCCCGATGCGCTGGTCATGGTCTTGTACTGGTCGAGCCAGATGGATGCAGCTTCAACCACCAGGAATAGTGCTGCCAAGACCGAGATCTGAATTCTGGCACCCTTCCCGATACTGGTTCCACGACCCGCGAATCGAAGACTTCCATTTACGGCGTGTAAGAAAACGACGCCCAAGGTGGTTACCAGAAGGAGTGTCGATAGGAACGAAACAACATTGCTTAGGAATGGCAGTTGAAGCATGTAGAAGCTGGCGTCCAGCTTGAATTCAGGATCAACTTTCCCAGAAGGTGTGTAGTTGAGGAACATAAGCGCCTGCTGCCACCTAGGCACTGCGGCTAATCCAGCGAATACTCCAATGGCAAGCGGAGCCGCAATCAAGACCAATTTACGTGCTTTAGCCAACGACTCTCGAACGGCCGCCAGCGGATCGTTAACCGGTGAAGTCTTTGCATAGAGCGGCTTCATCTTGTTAGCAATGAAAACGTTGAACCCAACAACCAATGCTGCAAAGAAGCCAGCTGATAGACCAAGCACAAGCTGAGCCTGAATCTTGGTGAACAAGACCTGGTCAAAACCAAGTTGCTCGTACCAAAGCACCGAGGTGTAGAAATTGGTAACTGCGAAGAATGCGATTGCCAGTGCGACAAGAACGATGATCGAGATCTGGGCAGGACGAATTGGTTTACGAGTCATGCAACTAATCTACTTGGCGGTACAGACAGGTAACTTACTCATATCGCCATCGGCGGAAACAACTTTAAGAACCTGCAGAGCTTCTTTTAGGGTACTGACCGCAAATACATTCAGGTCGGTCGGAATGTGACCCACCACGTCGTCGCAGTTTTCCCGCGGCGCTAGAAAATAGCGGTCCCCGGCCCGCGCGGCTGAAATCATCTTGAAGTCGATTCCGCCAATTGGGCCAACCTGGCCGTTAGCGGAAATCGTGCCTGTGCCTGCAATCTTTTTTCCACCGGTGAGTGAACCAGGCGTGGCCTTGTCGATGATTCCAAGAGCGAACATCAGACCGCCGGAAGGGCCGGAAACGCTAACGAGATTCAGCTTTACATTCAACTTACTTGCAAGCTCAACGGGCAGTGCCGTTTTAGCAGCGGATACCGCAGCGGCTTGGGATTGATCAAAATCGAGTTGGTTACGTCGGTCCGTTTCTGCTGTGGTTTCGCCGACCGGATAAAAAACTTCTAGGGGCACAATGCTGCGGTCGGTTGAGAAGAACGGCTGAAGCAATTCGAAAAAGGTCGGGGTATTGCCCGGCGAACCGTAGACGCTGATTGTGAGCAAATCTAGAGAGCCTGGATTGTCGGCAGGATCGGCTCCTTCAACTGTGATGACTTCAACGCCGTCACTTTCACCGAGCACATTGAAGGCCGGACCTGGTTCAACAATCACGTACGGAAGTGGCTGAGAAAAACCCCACGACATTGCGAGGAACGCGAACACGACCAGACTGAATCCGATCCTTCGACGCGTAGATACCTTCACCCATCCAGCCTAAGTGTCCGAACAACGCTGAGCGCGAACAAGGCTGGAATCTCGGGATAAACCCAGCGTTCTAGCAATAACCTTGAAAAATGAGCAATGAAAACATGCCCGATGGCTTCGACCCAGAAGACTTCGCGAAGTTTCTGCAAGAACTGTTGAGCGGAAACGGCAACATCAATGCCGAGGAGTTGGCGCGCGTAGCTGGCCTGCCAAACGACCCAG
>JBEDKG010000100.1:0-2752 GCA_041172205.1 Actinomycetota bacterium
ACTGTGGCTACAACATCAGTGAAATTCACAGTGTTGAAGAGTGGTAAAGCTGGCAAAACCTACACGGTGAATCCAAAGACTGCTGCCAAAGTTTGGGTTGGCGATTATTTCTCGGGAGTGCGAACTTCTGAGTCTTGGGCTAATAACCAGGTAACAATTCACTACCACCGCGCCAACGGCGACTACGCCGGTTGGGGTGTTCATGCCTGGTCTGGAGCCAGTGGTGGAACCACGGCAACCGTGACCTGGAACTCACCAATTACTTCTTCGGCAACCGACATTTGGGGTTCAACCTTTGTTGTTCCAATTACCGCCACTTCTCAGGTAATTCCTTACATCATTCACAACGGGAATGTGAAAGACCCATCTAACCTTGACCAGTCGATCAACATTGCCGCCACCAAGGGTGAAGTTTGGTTTGAAGCCGGTTCAGTAAATACAGACCAATCGCTTCGTTACACAATTCCAGTTTCAATGGAATCCGTACCAATTGTGGTTCCTCCTGTTGCTGTGACTGCGCCTACTAGCGCTCAGGCTTCGTCTTTGGCGTCCCGTTCGTACCGCTCAGCAATGGCCGGCGACAACATCTACTTTGTGCTGACTGACCGCTACCAAAACGGAAATAGCGCAAACGACCGAAAGGGGCTTTCCGGCTCTCGCGACGTGACTGCCTTCGACCCGGCGTCTACCGCTTACTATCACGGCGGTGATTTCGCTGGTCTCACCGATGGTTGCACCACGGGCAACGGAATCCAAAGGCTCAAGGACATGGGCTTCAGCGCGGTCTGGATCACACCTCCGTTCAAGCAGCGCTATGTCCAAAGTGGAAGTGCCGCCTATCACGGCTATTGGATCACCGATTTCACCGACATCGATCCACACCTGGGCACCAAAGCCGAATTCGCAAGCTTCGTGCAGTGTGTTCACTCGCAAGGGATGAAGGTTGTCTTGGACATCGTGGTGAATCACACCGGCGACGTGAACTACTACACCAACGGAAACTACAACTTTGGAGCGGTTCGAACTGCAGCCGTTTCGAGTGCCGACACCAACTTGCGCAAGCCATCCTTCCTGAACGACCTCACGAATTACCACAACCGCGGAAACGTGGGGGACTGGAACAATAAAGAGCAATCGCAGAACGGTGACTTCTTTGGCCTAGACGACGTTGCCACTGAAAAGCCCGCGGTAATTGAAGGGTTCGCGCAAGCGTACGCAGCCTGGGTGAACACCTATGGAGTCGACGGTTTCCGAATCGATACCGCGAAACACGTCGACGACGCCTTCTTTGGTAAGTGGTGGCCGAGAGTGCAAGAGCTCACGGCGAGTACGAAGCCAGATCTTTTCGCCTTCGGTGAAGTTTACGAATCTGGAACCGCAACGCTTACTCAGTTCGTTCGCGACCGAGGCCTGCCATCGACTCTAGATTTTGCTTTCCAAAACGCCGCGGTTCAGTTTGCCAGCGGCAATAACATCACCGACATCACTAACGTTTTCGACGCGGATGACTGGTACATAACTTCAAAGACCAACGCTTATAACCAAGCAACCTTCTTGGGAAACCACGACATGGGTCGCTTCGGAAAGCTACTTCAGTGGGCCGGCGACCCAACCGGAGACCTTTGGGGAGACGCCCTTCTTGGTTACGACCTGATGTACCTTTCTCGAGGTATCCCGAACGTTTACTACGGCGATGAGATGGGAATCATCGGAACCGGCGGAGACCAAGCTGCTCGCCAAGACCTTTTCCCAACCTCGGTTACCGCATGGCGTAGCGAAGCCAGAATCGCGGCTGACCCGATTGGCACTGGAAGCTACCTGAGCGTTCGTAACCACCCGATTCAAGAACGCATTTCTTGGCTCAACTCGCTACGCGAAAACCACCCGGCGCTAAAAACAGGAGCTCAGCTTCAGCGTTACGCGGCCAACAACGTAATTGCATTTAGCCGAATCGACTTGGCTAACCGTAAAGAGTATTTGGTTGCCATCAACAATTCCCAGAGCACCAGAAGTGACCTTCGAATCAAGACTTCCAGCCCAAATACGGTCTTCACTCAGGTTTGGGGGCAAACCCAGACGGTTACCTCAGACGCGCAAGGTTACGTGAACATTTGGGTTGGTGATCGCCAAGCGGTGGTTCTCCAGGCTCAAAGCGCTCTGCCTACTGCGGGCACCGTGGGTTCAGTGACCCTGAGCATGACCAAAGACTCGGGAGTTGCTCTCTGGAAGCCAAGAGCCACAATTGCGAACTGGGATGACCCTTCAACCTGCACCTTTGTGGTTCAGGTAAATGGAGGCGCCTGGCAGGTGCTTGGAGTCGATGACTCTATGGATTGGAAGATGATTCTCCAGGGTTCGAAATTTGCAAGCGGCGCAAAGATCAACGTCGCAGCCATCGTGAAGTCAACCTCGGGTGCTATCGGAATCTCAAACGCGATTCAGATAACCAATACGCCCTAGGTAAGTTCGAACTGACCGCCCTCGATCTGTCCCTGCTTGCGGTACATGTCGAGCTTGGTGCGGGTGTCCTGGATGTCCAAATTTCTCATGGTCAACTGGCCAATACGGTCGGTTGGGCCAAACGCGGCATCCTCGGTGCGTTCCATCGAAAGCTTTTCAGGGTGGTAGCTGAAGCCCTCGCCGCGGGTGTCCATGATGGTGTAGTCGTCACCACGACGAAGTCGCAAGGTTACCGAACCGTTGACGGCAGATGCCACCCACTTGGTTAGTGATTCGCGAAGCATCAGGGTCT
>JBEDKG010000101.1:0-2911 GCA_041172205.1 Actinomycetota bacterium
GCAAGTGATTGGCGTGGTAAAGTTGGGGAATTAGGTCCGGGTGGCGGAATGGCAGACGCGCTAGCTTGAGGTGCTAGTCCTCATTAGAGGGTAGGGGTTCAAGTCCCCTTTCGGACACACAATGGTGGCTCATCGAATTCGATGGGCCATCAACTATTTCAGGAGGCAAATTGTCAACCATTATTGGGTTACTTCGACATGGTCAAACCGACTGGAACATAGACATGCGACTTCAGGGAATCAGCGACATCCCACTAAATGAAACTGGTCACAATCAAGCCAAGCTCGCCGCACAGGTACTCGCCGACGGTGAGTGGGAACATGTCATCTCTTCGCCGCTTTCTAGGGCCAAAGACACGGCTCGTTATGTTGCTGATGCTCTTGGGCTGGCAGACATCACAGTTCACGATCTACTACTCGAGCGATCATTTGGCGATGCTGAAGGTTCCAGCTACGAGGAATGGAAGGAACGCCTTCAGGCTGGTGTACATGCTGAAGGCGCCGAATCGGTTGAGCAGCTGGAAGTCCGAGTGAATCTACTCCTGAACGAACTTGCTACCGAATACTCCGACAAAACTGTCTTGGCAGTTAGTCATGGGGCGCTAATTCGAAAGTTGATCGGGATTGTGAGTGATGGTGAATTCCCTCGCGAGGGTGAACGTTTCGGTAACGCTTCGTTGACCACGATTGTTCATGACGGCGCCGGTTGGAAGATTCTCAATTACAACCCGGCAACTCTGATTGCCTAAACCGAGAAGTATTTAGCTTCCGGGTGGTGCAAAACCATTGCGTCTGTTGACTGCTCTGGGTGGAGTTGAAGTTCATCACTCAAGACCACACCAATTTGTTCTGGCTTTAGAAGTTCAACCAGCTTTACGCGGTCTTCCAATTCTGGACAGGCTGGGTAACCGAATGAGTAACGTGCGCCGCGGTATTCGAGTTTGAAGAGACCTTCGACCTCTGCTGGGTCTTCGTTGCTAAATCCAAGTTCATCTCTGACTCGGTGGTGCCAGTATTCGGCTAACGCTTCTGTGAGTTGAACCGAGAGACCGTGCAGCTCTAGGTAGTCGCGGAAATTGTTCGCCGCATAAAGCTCAGCGGTAACCTCTGAAACTCGGTCGCCCATGGTTACTAGCTGGAACGGAACCACGTCAATTTTGCCCGACTCTTTGCTTGCCACGAAGTCGCTTAGGCACAGGTGACGGTCGCGCGACTGCCTAGGGAATGTGAATCGAAGGCGTTCGGTGAAGGCCTCTCCCCCTGATCCGCCATCGGTTGATTTGTCCGATGGGTGGTGAAGGATAACGAGGTCATCGCCGTCTGAATAGGCTGGGAAGTAACCATAAACAACGGCTGCCTCCATGAGCCCTTCGGTTTGAATTCGCTCTAGCCAGGCTCGCAGACGTGGACGTCCTTCGGTTTCAACGAGTTGCTCGTAAGACTGGCCATCCTCGCCACGGCCGGGCTTAAGGCCCCACTGACCCATGAAGGTCGCACGTTCATCCAAGAACTGTGAGTAGTCCTTCAGTGGCACACCCTTGATAACCCTAGAGCCCCAAAATGGTGGCTGGGGTATTTGGTTGTCCGTAGCTACATCGGAGCGCTTTGGTAGATCTTCTGGCGCAGTGCGCTCCAACGTGGCGCCTTTCGAAACGACTCGCTTCCGCAAGCTTGGCAGCTCGGCGCCTGGAACACCTCGCTTTACCTGCATCATGGCGTCCATAAGACGCAAACCTTCGAATGCATCGCGCGCATAGCGCACTTCTCCGTCAAAGATTTCAGCAAGGTCCTCTTCAACGAAGGCGCGAGTTAGGGCTGCGCCGCCAAGAATTACCGGCCACTTGTTTGCCACTCCACGGGCGTTCATCTCTTCAAGATTTTCACGCATGATCAAGGTTGACTTCACCAGCAATCCACTAAGTCCAATGACATCGACGTCATGCTCCTCGGCGGCGGCAAGAATATCATTGATCGGCTGTTTAATGCCGATGTTCACAGTGTCGTAACCGTTGTTACTCAAGATAATCTCGACGAGATTCTTACCGATGTCGTGGACATCGCCGCGAACGGTGGCAAGGAGAATTTTTCCTTTGCCAGACTCGTCGGTCTTTTCAATCAGTGGTTCAAGGTGTGCAACGGCAGTCTTCATAACCTCGGCAGACTGCAGCACGAAAGGTAGCTGCATCTCTCCCCTGCCGAAAAGCTCGCCAACGATTTGCATTCCCGCCAAAAGATGGGTGTTGATAATTTCGAGGGCCTTCTGACCTTCGGAAATCGCCTCGTCTAGGTCTGCTTCCAACCCTTTTCGCTCGCCGTCAATGATTCGCTGGCGGAGTCTCTCGTTCAAAGGCATAGCAGCTAATTCGTCTGCCCTCGAAGCCTTGGCCGCGGAAGCGTCAACCCCTGAAAATACATCTAGGAAATGGGTTAGTGGGTCGAATGACACATTGCCGGAATCGTCATATGTACGTGCATCGTAGATAAGACCCATAGCCGCCTCGAGCTGTTCACTCGGTATCTGATTCAGCGGAAGAATCTTTGCCGAGTGAACGATTGCTGCAGTCAGGCCGGCTTTTGTGCATTCGCTTAGGAACACCGAGTTGAGCACCTGACGAGCGGCCGGGCTTAGTCCGAACGATATGTTCGAAATGCCGAGAGTCGACTGAATCCCAGGGAACTCTTCATGAAGCCTGCGAATCGCTTCGATCGTCTCAATGCCGTCTCGACGGGTTTCATCCTGTCCGGTTGCAATCGGGAACGTAAGTGTGTCTACCATGATGTCTGCAAGAGGGAGACCCCAACTTTCTGTGAGGTCGCGAACCAGTCTTCGTGCGATCGCCAGTTTGGTATCGGCAGTGCGCGCCTGTCCTTCTTCATCGATGGTTAGAGCAACAACGGCAGCGCCATGCTC
>JBEDKG010000102.1:0-3427 GCA_041172205.1 Actinomycetota bacterium
GAACGATCTTTGCGTAATAGGCAACGTTGGCTGCGGTTGGAACGATGCTGGTTAGCGAGTGAATGTAGTCGGCGCCGCCAGCTCGAACCAGGGTTCCGGAGCGGGTTAGTTCTGCTGAAACTGAGATTGCATCAACCGGCTCGCCCTTGGCGAAGAGGCTCATGATGGCGTCGAAGGTTACTTCGTGCTTTGGTGCGTAGAAGTCTGGGGACTTGATGTATTCGTTGACCACGGCTACGGCGTCCATGGAAATGAGCATGCCGCCGAGAACCGACTGCTCGGCCATCATGTCGTTGGGTAGGGAACGTTCAATCGATGACGTTTGATCCGCCACGGTGTTCTGTACCTGTGCCATTTGTTCCCCTAAATACTTACGAGTCCTGTCTAGCATGGAGCACCGACAGCACTATATCCAATCGCCCTGTGGATAGAAATGTGAATAACTGTGGAAACACGCCATCGAATATGTGAGTAACTTGTGGACAACCTGTGGATAGATTGTGGAAAGATTGCGAGAGCCCAGTGTTTTATTGGTTTCCACCTGTGTATAACTAAGGTTAATAAACCCTAAACTTTCACCTGAACCTTTGGATAACTTGAAGGTTTGTGGATAAAAAACTGGAGTTATCCACACTTATCCACAGGTTAAAGTAAAGGGCGGTGGGCTTTCGCCCACCGCCCAAATCCTGTGAAGGACTACTTCTTGCCAACCACCTGAACGGTGATGTTAGCTAGTACGTCGCCGTGTAGACGAACGGTAGCCGAGTGGTTTCCAGCAACCTTGATCGGAGCCGAAAGCTCGATCTTGCGCTTGTCAACTTCACCCAGGCCGGCCTCAACGATTGCAGCTGCAATGTCAGCGGTCTTGATTGCGCCGAATAGACGACCCTCAACACCAGCCTTTGCGTTTAGGCGGATAGCCTTCTCCTCAAGGCGAGCCTTGAGAGTCTGTGCTTCTTCAACGGTTGCGATAGCGCGTGCGTTACGAGCAGCCTTGATCTGGTCGACCTGCTTCTCGCCACCCTTGGTCCAAAGGACTGCAAAGCCCTGAGGAACTAGGTAGTTACGTGCGTAACCGTTCTTTACTTCAACAACGTCTCCTGCAGAACCTAGGCCGGAAACTTCGTTAGTCAGAATAACCTTCGACATTTGTTCCCCTCCTTAGCTTCGGCCGGCGCCAGCGTAAGGCATTAGAGCCATTTCGCGAGCGTTCTTAACTGCACGGGCAATTAGGCGCTGTTCCTGAACAGAAACACCGGTAATACGACGTGAACGGATCTTGCCGCGGTCGCTTACGAACTTACGTAGGGTAGCAACATCCTTGTAATCGATGATGCCAACCTTGATTGCTTTCACTGGCGCAAGCTTCGCGTTTTTTGCGTTGCGGTTTGGCTTGCGACGAGCGTCTTGGGTGGTTTTTCCAGCCATTTGATACTCCTAGATTTGAATTCTTATTTAGAACGGGGTGTCGTCTGCGCCAGCAGGAGCGCCTGGGTTAGCCCAGCCATCTACTGCAGGTGCCTTAGCGGCAGGAGCCGAGTCAGCGTTACCCCAAGGGGCAGCACCTTCACCGGCTTCGCGAGCACGACGGGTAACCGAAGCGGTTGCGTAACGTAGCGATGGACCAATTTCGTCAATGTCCAACTCAAGCGAAGCGCGAGCCTCACCCTGAGCCGACTGGTAGGCCGATGGAGCCTTTAGACGACCGGTAACGATTACGCGCGAACCCTTAGTTAGGGTCTGAGCAACGTTTTCAGCAAGTTCACGCCATGCGGTGCAACGCACCCAAACGGTCTCGCCGTCATCCCAAGCGTTGGTCTGGCGGTTGAAGGTACGAGGGGTTGAACCCACGCGCACGCTAACAACTGCTACTCCACCCTGGGTGTAACGAAGCTCTGGATCGTCGGCAAGGTTGCCAACGATCGTCACGGTCAATTCGTTTGCCATGTTAGTTAGTCAGCCTTTTTTGCAGCTGGCTTCTTGGCGGCAGGCTTCTTTGCAGGAGCCTCCTCAGCCTGGTCAGCAGCCTTCTCTTCGGCAGAAACTTCAGGAACAACAACAGGCTCGATAGCTACTACCGCTTCGTCCGCGCGCAATACCTTGGTACGCATAACCGCTTCTGAAAGACGTAGCTGGCGGTCTACTTCAAGAACGTCTGCAGAGTTCGCGTTGACGTTGATGACGGCGTAGATGCCTTCGGTCTTCTTGTTGATTTCGTAAGCCAGACGACGACGTCCCCAAATGTCAACCTTGTCAACGGTGCCTCCACCGTTGCGGATTACGTTTAGGAATTTGTCCAGACTTGGAGCAACTGTGCGCTCCTCAACCGTTGGGTCGAGAATTACCATGAGCTCGTATAGATGCATATTTAACCCACCTCCTTTGGACTAGAACGGCCATGGGACTTCCATGACAGGAGGGTTTGTGCAACCTTTCGAGTTTACTGGTCTTTCCACCACTGAAGCAAGCGGGACTTTGCTTGCTCTGGACCGAGCGCGCCCTCTTCTAAACGCAGTTCCATCAGGAAGTTGCGCGCCTTGCCAACATCTGGTCCTGGCTTCAGGTCGAGTATCTGCATGATTTCCTCGCCGGAGAGATCCGGGCGAAGGGCATCCAGCTCTTCCTGTTCACGAAGTTTCGCGATTCGGTGCTCCAAATCGTCGTATGCAAAAGACAAACGTTCAGCCTTGCGCTTGTTGCGCGTGGTCACGTCGGCGCGGGTAAGGGCGTGAAGTCGAAGCAGCAGGTCGTCGGCGTCTCGGACGTATCGGCGAACGGCCGAATCGGTCCAAGCCTGATCGCCATAACCAAAAAAGCGCAGGTGAAGCTCAACCAGGCGAGAGACTGCCTTAATTGTGTCGTTATCGAACTTGAGTGCCTGCATGCGTTTTTTGGCAATTCGGGCACCGACCATGTCGTGTTGGTGGAAGCTAACCCCGCCACCTGGCTCTAGACGTCGAGTCTTTGGCTTCCCGCAGTCGTGAAGGAGCGCTGCGAAACGAAGCGTGAAGTCTGGCTCGAAGCCGTAATCCTTCTCGTAATCGATGGCCTGCTCAACCACGGTCAAGGTGTGTTCGTAAACGTCCTTGTGGTGGTGGTGTTCGTCGACCTCAAGTTTCAGGGCCGGAAGTTCCGGCAAGATTATGGCCGCGAGGCCAGAATCAACTAGGGCCGTTAGGCCCTTCCGCGGATATTTGCCGAGCATCAGTTTGACCAGCTCTTGCTGAACTCGCTCGGCGGAAATGATTTCAATGCGCCCAGCCATTGCGGTCATCGCGGCAAAGGTTTCCGGTTCAATCTCGAAGCCTAGCTGGCTGGCAAAACGAGCGGCTCGAAGCATGCGAAGCGGGTCGTCGCTGAAAGAGTCCTCTGGTTTGCCAGGAGTTCTGATTACGCCGGCCATCAAATCGGCAAGTCCATTGAAAGG
>JBEDKG010000103.1:0-4095 GCA_041172205.1 Actinomycetota bacterium
AGAGTGAAGTCGAATCCCTTTATTCTCAACTGCAAAGCCTTGAAGGCTCGTGGCAGGGTGCCGCCGCCACCAGTTTCCAAGAACTTGTAAAACGCTGGCGCCTGACCGCCAATACCGTTGAGCAGCAACTTGGTGAAGTTGGCAATGCTCTAGCTCTCGCAGCGCAGCAATACAACGACATCGAGCAAGCCAACCTTAGGCTATTTCTATAGACAAAGAAAAACGGCGGCCTCTTTCGAGACCGCCGTTTTTTAGTTCTTGACTTAGAAGTCCATGCCGCCGCCCTGAGGCATAGCAGGCGCTGCTGGCTCGGGCTTGTCGGCAACTACTGCCTCGGTGGTTAGGAATAGTCCTGCGATTGAGGCTGCGTTCTGAAGAGCTGAACGAGTTACCTTTACAGGGTCGTTGATTCCAGCCTTCATCATGTCAACGTACTCACCGGTTGCGGCGTTTAGACCGTGACCTGAAGGTAGGTTGGCAACCTTCTCGGCAACAACACCAGGCTCAAGACCGGCGTTGATGGCAATCTGCTTTAGCGGTGCAGCAATGGCAACGCGAACAATGTTCGCACCGGTTGCTTCGTCGCCAGTTAGGTTCAGGTTGTCGAATGCAGCCTTGCCAGCCTGTAGTAGTGCAACACCACCACCGGCAACAATGCCTTCCTCAACAGCAGCCTTAGCGTTACGCACTGCGTCTTCAATGCGGTGCTTGCGCTCCTTCAGTTCAACCTCGGTAGCAGCACCTGCCTTGATTACCGCTACACCACCGGCTAGCTTGGCTAGACGCTCCTGTAGCTTCTCGCGGTCGTAGTCGCTGTCAGATGCTTCCATCTCGCGGCGGATCTGGTCAACGCGTCCCTGAATTGCAACGCTCTCGCCAGCACCCTCAACAATGGTGGTCTCGTCCTTGGTGATTACCACCTTGCGAGCACGACCTAGTAGGTCGATGGTTGCCGACTCGAGGCTTAGGCCGATCTCCGAAGAGATAACCTGACCACCGGTAAGGATGGCGATGTCCTGAAGCATGGCCTTGCGACGGTCACCGAAGCCAGGAGCCTTAACAGCTGCCGACTTGAAGATTCCGCGAACCTTGTTCAGTACCAAAGTGGTTAGGGCTTCACCCTCAACGTCTTCGGCGATAAGTAGTAGTGGCTTACCTGCCTGCATGACCTTCTCAACAACCGGCAGCAGTTCCTTCATGTTTGAGATCTTCGAGTTGACGATTAGAACATAAGCGTCTTCGAGTACGGTCTCCTGGCGGTCAGGGTCGGTTACGAAGTAACCAGAGATGTAACCCTTGTCGAAGCGCATACCTTCGGTTAGCTGTAGCTCGATACCAAAGGTGTTCGACTCTTCAACGGTTACAACGCCTTCACGGCCAACCTTGTCGATTGCCTCAGCGATTAGTTCACCAATCTGTGAGTCTCCAGCCGAGATCGATGCGGTGGCAGCAATCTCTTCTTTGCTTTCAACAGCCTTGGCCTGGATTAGCAACTGCTCGATTACCGCAGCGGTTGCCTTTTCAATTCCGCGCTTCAAGCTGATTGGGTCGGCGCCGGCTGCAACGTTGCGCAGACCTTCGCGTACCAAAGCCTGGGCTAGTACGGTTGCGGTGGTGGTTCCATCACCGGCAACGTCATCGGTCTTCTTGGCTACTTCTTTTACCAACTCGGCGCCAATGCGCTCTAGTGGGTCTTCTAGTTCAATTTCCTTGGCAATCGATACACCGTCGTTGGTGATTGTCGGTGCGCCCCACTTTTTTTCTAGGACGACGTTGCGTCCACGTGGGCCTAGGGTCACCTTCACGGTGTCGGCAAGGATGTTTAGTCCGCGTTCTAGTCCGCGGCGGGCTTCTTCATCAAAAGAAATGATCTTTGGCATTTGTTTTGGGCTCCTTTAGTTAGCACTCGACACATTTGAGTGCTAATTCATTTTTAGCACTCTCTGGCCTCGAGTGCAAGTGCTCGACAAACGAAAACGACACCACCCCGGAGGGTGATGTCGTTTCTTTGGAAGTTTTAGTTAGCCGATTAGATCAGGGTAACAGAAGCTGCCTGAGGACCCTTTGGGCCATCGGTTACGTCGAACTCAACGCGCTGGTTCTCTTTTAGCTCCTTGTAGCCATCGCCACCGATTGCTGAGAAGTGAACGAAAACGTCTGCTCCGCCGTCCTGAGTAATGAAGCCGAAGCCCTTCTCAGAGTTGAACCACTTTACGGTTCCTTGTGCCATGTGTATCTCCTGTATTGCTTTATGCCAAGGTTCGGAAGGATCCCGATCCTAGATCGACCCAGGGCATGATGCTCAAGGACTTTATTACGACCTATAACCGAAACTACGCTACTAATGGCATATCAACTAATCGGATGTTTAACCTTGATGAAAGCGTTACAAACGGTTTTAGCCCGTTTTTACTTGTAATCCGGACCCAGGACGATCGTTATCGGGTCGATGTACTGGCTAGAAACTTCGATTGAGTAACTTCCCAAATCGCTAACCAGGGTCTTGGCAGCATCTTGAAGCTTGTCCGAGTTGATGTAAATCACGGTCTTTTCAGCCTTTAGACCAAGCGGCACATTGGCTGCGGTGACCACATTCCAACCCTTGTCGATTAGCTTGTGCGCCACGGTGCTGGCAAGGCCGTCTTGGCCAACGCCGTCGAACACGGTGGTTTCGTTGATGCGAATCGAGTCGGTGGTGTTCTTACCGTTATCGCTTAGCGCGTTGACGTCGATGCTGGAACCGCCGAAGAAAGTTTGATAGCCGAACAAACCGCCACCGGCGATTACGGCCGAGATCGAAAAGTAGGCAATGAATTCAAAAAACTTGGACGCTCCTGAGCGACGTGCGCGTCGCAATCCGACACCGGGCGCGACCTGATCGAATTCGTCTTGCGGGAAGTTTTTAGCCATAACTAATGTTTAGTCTAAACGAGTAACCCAACTGCGAACGAGGATGTAAGTGAACTATCAGGTTTCTAAAAGCGAAGACGAATGGCGCGAAGAACTCAGCCCAGTTGAGTTCCACATTCTGCGCGAAGCGGGCACCGAACGTCCTGGCACCGGTGAACTCCTGAACGAAAACCGCGTTGGAACTTTCAGCTGCCGCGGTTGCGGAGCAGAGCTATTCAAGAGCGAAACCAAGTTCGACGCCCACTGCGGTTGGCCAAGTTTTTACGAGCCTAAAGCCGGCGACGCCGTTGAGCTTATCGAAGACAACAGCCACGGTATGTCTCGCACCGAAGTTCGCTGCGCCAAGTGCGGCGGCCACCTGGGCCACGTTTTCGAAGACGCTCCTCAAACCCCAACCGGCGACCGCTACTGCATCAACTCGGTCAGCATCACCTTTACTGAGGGTCAATAGCCTCTCGAAGCGTGACCAACTTCAGCTTCCGCGAGCGGAAGATTTGAAGGATTTGCGGGAACACGTTGGTGGTGCAATATCCGTTTGCGTGGTCAATCACAATTCGCCCATTTGAAATCCACTTGGATGCTGACTTTAGAACCGTGGACGACGCAACTCCCGAACCAGACGCGAATGAGCCGTACCAGAGCATTGGCTTAGTAAATCCGATCGACGCAGCAACGCGAATTACCCTGGCATCAATCTCACCGTAGGGCGGGCGGAAATATGGCTTGGTGCTCATCCCGTATTTGGCCAGGCAAAAGTTTTCGCACTTATTGAGTTCAGCGATGATGCGCGCATCGGAAAGCGTGGTCAGTTTTCGGTGAGTTGCGGTGTGATTGGCTAACTGAATCTGCCCGCTGTCCTGAAGCGCCTTGAGGCGTGAAGCATATTTAGTCCAACCCGGCGCTCCGGAAAGCACAAAGAATGTGATCTTGACTGACGGGTTTTTCTCAAGCATCTTTACGTAGCGTCCGAGAGCTGCCGAAGAAGCACCGTCGTCGACGGTCCAGGCTACCCGTCTGGTTGAAGACTTCGGTAGGGATGAGATCGAGCCTTTTGGCCAAGCCATAGCGGCATCGGCCAGAGAAAGAAAAGAAGCCACGGCAACCGCGAATAGCGATTTGCGCGTGACTTCCCTGTTCCACATGAGCCGACTATGGGACTCGAACCCACAACCCCCGCTTTACAAG
>JBEDKG010000104.1:0-33355 GCA_041172205.1 Actinomycetota bacterium
TTTAGGCTGGTCAAGTGTCAATACTCTTCGCGGGCACTCCGCAAAATGCAGCAGTAACTCTCCGAGAGTTACTGGTTGCCGGCACGCCTATTTCACTCGTTTTAACCAGGCCCGACGCACCGGTTGGTCGAAAAGCAGTCATTACTCCGTCTCCAGTTGCCATTGTTGCTAACGAATTCAGCATCCCCGTCATCAAATCCAATATCGTTGGAGATGCGGAGATCAAGGAAATCCGGAGTCACCAAATCGAATTCGCAATTGTCGTTGCACTAGGTGTGTTGCTAAAGCAAGACGCACTCGAAGCAATACCAAAGGGTTGGTTCAACCTCCACTACAGCCTGCTACCTCGCTGGCGTGGAGCGGCACCAGTTCAGCACGCTTTGATGGCTGGCGATAGAGAGACCGGTCTAACGATTTTCAAAATCGATTCGGGTCTTGATACCGGGCCTATTGCCTCAAGCCTTGCAACTGAAGTTCAACCAGAAGAGACTGCTGGCGAGCTTCTTAGCCGACTTACCAACCTAGGGGTGTCACTACTACTAGAAACGATTCCTCGGATTGAAGCAGGATTGGTGGCCCTCGAACCTCAGGCGACTACCGGCGCCACACTCGCTCCAAAATTAGCCAAGGTTGATGGCAAAATCGATCTGAACCGAGGTTCGAATGAAGTATCCAATCAGGTTAGGGGAGTGACTCCGGAGCCTGGCGCTTGGATTCCATTCGGAGACCAACCACTCAAATTGATTTCCGTTCGAGAGTCACAATTGCAGCTGGAAGTCGGGCAACTGACAAATAAGGATGGCCGAATTTACGTTGGTTGTAAGTCCGGAGCTTTGGAATTGCTAGAGGTTCAGCCCTCAGGAAAGAACAGAATGGCAAGCGCAGACTGGTACCGAGGCTTACATGGAAAAGACTTCAAGTTTGGTGAAAATGTCTAGCTCGAGGGAAGTAGCCTATGACGCACTACTTGCGGTCGAGCGACAAGATGCATACCTAAATCTCGTTCTACCCAAGGCACTTGCGAAGGCTCGACTTTCTAACGTGGATGCCGCTTTTGCCACAGAACTTGCCTATGGCACCGCGCGTTGGCAAGGCCTGTACGACTGGATCATCGCCGAAGCAACCGGTCGGGAAGTTCAATACATTGATGCCGATGCGCTACTAGTCATTCGGCTAGGTGCGCACCAACTCCTGGAACTAAACACCCCAGCGCACGCGGCTATTTTTGAGATGGTCAATTTAGCGAAAAAGCGCCTCAAGGCTTCGGTAGTTGGCCTCATCAATGCGGCTCTCAGGCGAATTTCTGAACGCTCTCGTAAGCAATGGATTGAACGACTACACGATTCTGGTCTTTCGGCGGAAAACATCAACAGCATCGAATTTTCACACCCTCTCTGGGTTACAAGAGCTCTTAAACTCGCTCTCCAATCAGAGGATTCGTCCGATGAACTCGTTGCCGCGCTTATATCTGACAACGACGCACCGAAGGTGAATTTGGTCGCATTGCCAGGAGAGCAGTCAGAGATCGAGTCAACTCTTTCCAAGGAAGGTGTCTCTCCGTTCGGCTTTGTTTTGAATTACGGTGATCCCAGCAAGCTGGCTGGAGTGGCCACAGGTGCCATGCGAGTTCAGGATCAAGGTTCTCAACTCGCGGCGCTGGCACTGGCTAGTGTGCAGTCGAACAGTGAGTCTTCGGAGTGGTTGGATCTTTGCGCAGGGCCTGGCGGCAAAGCTGTGCTTCTAGCAGCTCTGGCAAAGCAGTCAAAAGCGCACCTAACCACGAATGAGGTTTCGGAACACCGAGCAACTTTGGTCGCCACTGCTCTAAGGCACAGTGGTTTTGATGCAACTCAACTACAGGTCGATGGCCGTGAACTTCCTAAGAATCTAAAATTTGACCGTATTCTTTTGGATGCGCCCTGCACAGGCTTAGGAGCACTGCGTCGACGCCCCGAGTCGCGTTGGCGCAAGAATGCGGAGGATCTAAAGAGTCTTTCGGCCTTACAGCGCGAGCTTATTGAATCAGCCTGGGCAGCCTTAGCTCCCGGTGGGGTTCTAGGTTATGTGACTTGTTCGCCTCACCCAACGGAGACCACAGCACAAATTGAATGGCTATTGAGAACCTTCAAGGACTCCGAACTGTTGAACGCAACGGAGGAATTGATGAAAATCAATCCATTGTTGAACCTAAAGTCGGGGCGCAAAACGGTGCAACTTTGGCCACATCGAAACGACACCGATGCCATGTTCATTGCTCTGGTTCAGAAACGAAAGTAGTTTATAGACATGACGGCGCACATTCATCCGAGTATTCTCTCTGCCGACTTCGCTAACTTTCAGTCTGAATTTGCAACCATTTCTTTAGCAGACGCTATTCATGTTGACGTCATGGACGGTCACTTTGTGCCGAACCTCACCTTTGGGCTGCCGGTTGTAAAACGCCTGGTTGAAATCTCGGAGTTGCCAATTGACGTTCATCTCATGATCGAGAATGTTGATTCCCTCGCCGTTCAGTACGCCGAAACGGGCGCTGAGAGTGTGACCTTTCACCAAGAGGCTTCGAATAACCCGTTGAAGCTGGCACGCGAACTAAAGGCGGCCGGTGCTCTTGCGGCAATAGCTGTAAAGCCTGGAACAAATCTTGATTTCGTTCTCGACAACCTAAGCGAGTTCGACATGGTGCTCGTTATGACTGTTGAGCCTGGGTTTGGCGGACAAGCATTCATGGATTCCATGATGGAAAAGGTGCGCCAAGCGCGTTCAGAAATTACTCGCCTCGGTTTAGATGTCAAGCTTCAGGTAGATGGTGGAATCGACACCGAAACGGTCAAGATTGCCTCAGCTGCTGGAGCCGACACCTTCGTCGCTGGCAGTTCGATTTTCTCGAAAATACACCGGAACGAAGAGATTCTTTTGTTGCGAGAAATTGCAGACAGCGCTTACCAGGGTTAGACCTAGCACTTCGTAGGTTAACCTTGAAGGTATGACCACTTTTTCCGAACTATTTAGTGAACTGCAACTGAAGGCAATAGAGCGCCCTGCAGACTCACATACGGTCAAGTGGTTGGACGCAGGTGTCCACACCATCGGCAAGAAGATTGTTGAGGAAGCCGCTGAAGTTTGGATGGCAGCCGAACATGAATCTAACGAACGCACTGCTGAAGAAATCAGCCAGTTGCTCTACCACGTCCAAGTCCTAATGATTTCCAAAGGCATAAGCCTGAGTGAAGTCGAAAATAAGCTCTAGAGGTTCAAATGCTAAGAGTAGCGATCCCAAACAAGGGGATTCTGTCAGACACTGCCATAACCATGTTGAAAGAGGCTGGCTACGCCACCCGCCGTGATCAAAAGGAACTGCACGTTATCGACACCGATAACAACATTGAGTTCTTCTACCTTCGACCTCGTGACATAGCGACCTATGTTGGATCTGGTTCGCTTGATGTAGGTCTTACCGGTCTGGACCTTCTCCTGGATTCACGTTCACCGGCCGAGTCGGTTGAGGATCTGCGTTTTGGGGAGTCAACTTTCCGTTTTGCAGGTCCGGTTGGTGCATTCAAGGATCTTAAAGACCTTGAAGGTAAACGAGTCGCCACCGCCTATGTACACCTCGTCGAGGACTATTTGGCAAAAGAGGGTATTTCGGTCAAGCTAGTGAAACTTGATGGCGCCGTCGAGACTGCTGTTCGACTCGGGGTTGCGGATGCAGTGGCAGACGTGGTTTCTACCGGCAATACCCTTCGCCAGGCTGGCCTGGAGATTTTTGGGCCGGTTTTGTTGAACTCAACGGCTCACCTAATCAGCGCCCCAGGTAAGGCCGAAGGCGCAGCCAGCCTACTTAGACGACTTCGCGGAGTTGTCGTTGCGAGGGAATACGTCATTTTCGACTACGACTGCCCAGCAGAACTCGTGGATGCTGCCTCGCAAATCACACCTGGTATCGAGTCTCCAACTGTCTCTCCGCTTCGCGATCAAGACTGGGTTGCTGTGCGAGCGCTTGTAAAAGCCTCAGAAACCAACAGCACTATGGACGCGCTCTATGAGCTCGGTGCCCGTGCCATTTTGGTCAGTGCGATTCACGCAGCAAGAATCTGATGTCTCTGACGATTCGGGTAATCCCTTGTCTAGATGTGGCTGAAGGTCGTGTCGTCAAGGGCGTGAATTTCGAGAATCTTCGAGATGCCGGAGATCCAATTGAACTCGCGGATTTTTATTACCAGTCGGGTGCCGATGAACTAACTTTTCTAGACGTGAATGCAACGGTGGACAATCGGTCAACAATGTTTGAACTGGTATCTAAAACCGCAGAGAAAATCTTCATCCCTTTGACCGTTGGTGGGGGAGTTCGCACGACTGCCGATGTTGGGAATCTACTAAAGGCGGGAGCGGACAAGGTTAGTGTGTCATCCGCAGCTATAGCCAGGCCCGAGTTGCTGTCCGATATTGCCGACCGCTATGGCAACCAAGTGTTGGTCTTATCTTTAGATTTGAAGCTTCGTACCGCGAAAACCGATGAATGGGTTGTCACCAGTCACGGTGGCAGGGAAGTGACCGACATTGACGCCATCGAGTGGATTTCCCGCTGTGCTGAGCTGGGTGTTGGTGAATTGCTTGTGAATAGTATCGACGCGGACGGTACCAAAAATGGCTTTGACCTACCTTTGATTCGTGCAGTTCGTGCGGTTTCAAATCTGCCACTTATCGCGTCTGGGGGCGCTGGGTCAAGCAGCGACTTCGTTCCCGCAGCGGTTGCCGGCGCAGATGCTGTGTTGGCCGCGTCGATTTTCCATAATCGGACAGTTACGATTGCAGAAGCAAAGCAGGCACTTAGCGAAGGAAGGTTTTCAGTTAGATGATTAATGAAAAGCTGCAAGACCTTACCTTCAACACCGACGGGTTGATTCCCGCAATAATTCAAGACGATCAATCCAATCGCGTAATCATGTTCGCTTGGATGAATCGTGAGTCGCTAGAAAAGACCATTCTGATTGGTGAAACGGTGTTTTTCTCTAGAAGCCGCAACGAGCTTTGGCACAAGGGCGCCACCAGCGGGAACACTCAAAAGGTTTCCTCGATTCAAGTGGATTGCGACTCTGATGCACTGCTAATTCGCGTGCACCCGCATGGTGCCGCTTGCCACACCGGGCTTACTTCATGCTTTGATACTTCGAAGATTGAGGTGAATGCGTGAGCGCAAGATCGAGCGAATTCTCTGATCTATTGGCTGCTAAGAGTAGCCATCGGGTCTTTCCAGTAGTTCGTGAGATTTTCTCTGATTCCCTTTCTCCACTAGGTATCTACGAGGCGTTGGCTGAGGACAACGAGGGATCGTTCCTTCTTGAATCGGCTGAACAGGGTGTTTGGTCACGCTACTCATTCGTTGGCGTGAAGGTTCGCGGCCGGCTTGTTCAGGAAGCTGGTCAACCGGTTCGTTGGATTAGCGCTTCGGGTCAGTCAGTCATTCCTAAGGACCTAGGTCTAAATCTGCCTGAAGGCCCACTTGAGGCATTAGACCTTATTCAATCCTCTTGGGGTAATGAGAATCTTGAAAATGGGATTCCACTCACCTCAGGCCTAATTGGAACAATCGCCTGGGACGTTATTCGTGACATCGAGCAACTACCTGCCGGGCCCAAAGACGACAATCCGGTTCCGCGGATAAGTTTTTCACTAATCCAAGATTTGGTAGTAATTGATCACCAGTCAGCTTCAATTGTTCTGATTTCAAATGTCTTCCTCGAAGGTCAGACAGATGAACAACTGCGACATGACTTTGAGAGTGCGCTGGCCTCAATCGATTCCATGATTACAGCGCTTAGCTCAGGTGCCAAGCCGTTCCTGGCACAGATTGATTTGAATCTTGAACCAGAGGTAATTTCAAATCAAAGCAAGGAAAACTTTCTGGCGATTGTTGAGCGCGCTAAAGACCACGTCCGAGTCGGTGACGTATTTCAAGTTGTCCTCTCACAACGTTTTCAAACTCAAACCAATTCTTCTGCTTTGGAAATGTATCGAGTCTTGCGTTCACTGAATCCAAGCCCTTACATGTACCTCTTGAATGGCAGCGATTCGCACGGTTCATACGCGGTTGTCGGGGCGTCCCCGGAGTCCTTGGTAACCGTGACCGGCAACCGAGTAACTACACACCCAATTGCAGGCTCTAGACCTCGCGGGCGCGACTGGGAAGAGGACCACGCGCTTGAGAACGAGTTATTGGCTGACCGCAAGGAAACTGCCGAACACCTCATGTTGGTCGATCTCGCTCGAAATGACCTACTAAAGGTCTGCGAGCCAGCCTCGGTGACGGTTAGTGAATTTATGAAGGTTCACCGCTTCAGCCACATCATGCATCTTGTATCGACAGTCGAGGGAACGTTGGCTCAAGGTTTCTCGCCTATCGATGTTTTTAGAGCTACTTTTCCTGCGGGGACGCTATCCGGTGCACCAAAACCTAGGGCACTTGAAATCATCACCGAACTTGAACCAACCGCACGAGGTATTTATGGGGGCGTTGCTGGGTATTTCGACTTTGCCGGAAACTCTGACCTGGCCATTGCAATCCGCACAGCCGTGGTTCGAGATGGCGTAGCCACGGTTCAGGCGGGTGCCGGCATCGTCCTTGATTCAGATCCTGTTTCAGAATTTGAAGAGACCAAGAGTAAAGCTCGTGCCTCACTTCGCGCGATTTCGGCAGCCAATTCGGCAAAGAAGCTCTGATTAGATGCGCCGGATTTCGATACTTATTAATGTGGTTTCGATCCTGCTCGCGTGGATGTTTGCCTCGCAAGTTTGGGCTTCAACGACCGTGATTGAAAGTCAAACCGGTCTTTCGGTATCGGGCTTAGACGCTTATCCGCAAATATCTTTCATCCTGCTTACCGGCGTTCTCGTCTTGTGGCTCACGCGCTATTTGAATTCGCTATTCGCAAAGTTTCTCACCACTGCTGTGGTCATACTGCTTTTTGCGACCGCCTCGCCAACGTGGTTCGAGTCAGCGTCTGGTTCGTTATCGATACTCTCACCGCAGATTTCTAAGTCAACTGGGGTGAGTGATTGGCTGGGGCAAAGCGAGCTAATACAAAACAGCTCTTACAACCACCTTTCAGCCGATTTGTTTGTGATTTCTCTAATTTCTTGGTTCATTTCTCTCCTAATCATTCTTTGGTCGAAGAAAAAGGGCCAGAAGGACACTAATTTGGCCACGCGAATTGACAATTTGCCTAGCTGGTAATCGTCAAACGATAAACTTAGAAAAAAGAATCACGAGAGGCAATCATGTCGGCAGACCACCCAGAAGACACTAACCACGGCGACACAGTAGCAGCATGGACTTCCGTAACCGTTGTCATGGTGGGGTTCGCTGGACTGGTTCTCTTTTTCTACCTCGGTGATCAGACACTGACCTGGGCATCGATCGGCGTCATTGTTGTTGGTTCGGTACTTGGACCAATTTTGGCCGCCTTCGGTCTCGGTAAAAAGAAAAACTAATTTCTTTGTTAGCTGGGCTCTACGCCGGTTCGCTTGAAGATGCGAGCCTTCGCGAGGAAAAAACTCCTGGCTCAGTCCTGGAGCGCTTGATTTCGGGCATGGCTCCCGCAATAAACGCTTTAGAAGCATTCAAACCTCGCGAAACAATCCACGTTCTCGCTGAAGTGAAGCGAGCTAGTCCATCTAGGGGAGATCTAGCCTCAATTCAAGACCCTTCACATTTAGCTGGGCTTTATGTCCAGGGTGGAGCCACCGGCGTAAGTGTGCTCACGGAGGAGCGCAAATTTAAAGGCTCACTGAGTGACCTTCAGAACATTCGCAAGAACGTTTCTGTTCCGCTACTTCGCAAGGACTTTATCGCTAACGAGTATCAATTACTTGAAGCCAGGGCTTTTGGCGCGGACATTGCCTTGCTAATCGTTGCTGGTCTCGAACAGTCAAGGCTTGAACAACTAATGAAATTTACATTGGAACTAGGTCTTACTCCGTTTTTGGAAACGCATGACCGGTTCGAACTTGAACGAGCTCTAGAACTCGGTGCCAAATTTGTCGGCGTAAATGCCCGTGATTTGTCCACGTTCGAAACCGACCGAAATCTGTTCGGTGAACTAGTCGGGTTATTCCCGAAGGACGTAATCAAGGTAGCCGAGTCGGCCGTTAGAAACCAGGACGATGTTCGCCACTACCGCGAAGCGGGTGCCGACGTAGTGCTAGTCGGTGAAGCATTGGTAACTTCTGACCCAATCGCATCCCTAACCTCGTTCCTTGAGGTTTAATAGGGCTATGACTAAATCCGAAAACCTTCGCGACCAACAGGGTCCATATTTCGGTGAGTTTGGTGGCCGTTTTGTTCCCGAGAGTTTGGTGGCTGCACTCGATGAACTTGAAGCAACCTACCGCGTAGCGCAGAATGACCCAAGTTTTCAGGCTGAATTAGCAGAGCTACACAGAACCTATACCGGACGCCCATCGATTTTGACCGAGGTAAAGCGATTTTCCGAGCACGCCGGTGGAGCAAGAGTTATTCTCAAGCGTGAAGACCTCAACCACACCGGATCTCACAAGATCAACAACGTTTTGGGTCAGGCATTACTCACCAAGCGGATGGGTAAGAAGAGAATTATCGCTGAGACTGGCGCGGGTCAGCATGGTGTAGCTAGCGCTACTGCCGCGGCGCTATTTGGTCTCGAATGCGTCGTCTACATGGGTGAGGTTGACACCAAACGTCAGGCTCTAAACGTGGCCCGCATGAAATTACTGGGCGCTGAAGTCATTCCGGTCACGACCGGTAGTCGCACCTTGAAGGATGCCATCAATGAGGCGCTTCGCGACTGGGTTACCAACGTTGATGACACTCACTACCTTCTTGGCACAGTTGCCGGCCCACACCCGTTCCCAGAAATGGTTCGAGATTTCCACTCGGTAATCGGCAAGGAAGCCAGAGAGCAGATGCTGAGCGAGTTTGGCCACCTTCCAACCGCTCTGGCAGCCTGTGTCGGCGGCGGGTCAAACGCCATTGGCCTATTCCACGCGTTCCTTGACGACCCAGAGGTGCAGATTTTCGGGTTTGAAGCTGCCGGCGATGGAATGGATACCGACCGACACGCGGCTACTTTGAATTTCGGACGTCCAGGCGTACTACACGGCGCAAGAAGCTACATGCTTCAAGACGAAGACGGTCAAACAATTGAAAGCCACTCGATCAGCGCTGGTCTGGATTATCCAGGAGTCGGTCCAGAACACTCCTGGCTCAAAGATTTAGGTCGCGCTCAGTATCGCGGAATTAGCGATGTTGAAGCCATGGATGCCTTGCGTCTATTGAGCCGCACCGAGGGAATCATTCCAGCAATTGAGACTGCACACGCTCTTGCTGGGGTTTTGAAACTTGGTAAGGAATTAGGACCAGATGCCTCAATCTTGGTAAACCTTTCCGGCCGAGGCGATAAAGACATGGAAACTGCCGCAAAATACTTCGGGCTGTTGGAGGCGTAATGTCCAAGGTCACAGCAATCTTCGATGCGAATCGCGACTCCGGTAAAGAGACGCTCATCGGATATTTCCCGGCTGGATTTCCAACCTTCGATGAGTCTCTAGAAGCCTGTGTTGCGATGTGCGAATCAGGTGTAGACATTCTTGAACTTGGGGTTCCATACAGCGATCCTGTGATGGACGGTCCGGTCATTCAAGAAGCAACTGAACTTGCACTTCAAAACGGTTTCAAACTCTCGAAAATCTTCGATTTGGTAAAGGCGATTTCCGAACGAGTCGAAACCCCAGTCCTAGTCATGACTTATTGGAATCCTGTTCTCCAATACGGTGTCAAGAGATTCGCGGAAGACCTCAAAGCGGCTGGAGGCGTCGGTCTAATTACTCCAGATCTAATCGTTGATGAAGCTTCAAGCTGGTTAGAAATCAGCGATCAGCTCGATTTGGATCGCGTTTTCCTAGCAACGCCTAGTTCCTCTCAGGAGCGAGTAGATCGCACCGTTGAGGTGTCAAAAGGTTTTGTTTACGCGGTATCAACCATGGGTATTACCGGCGCACGTGAGGACCTCGACAAAAAGGCTCGGTCGGTTGTAGAGAAGGTTAGAGCAGCTGACGCAAGCCAAAATGTTGCCGTTGGTATCGGTATCAGCACCGCTTCACAAGTTTCCGAAGTCAACTCTTATGCAGACGGTGCCATTGTCGGTTCGGTTTTCGTTCGCGCTTATGCCTCAGGTGGTTTGCCTGGCCTGAAGCAAGTCACACAAGAACTATCAAGTAAGTAAGAAGAAAGATTAATCATGTTTGCGTCTGTCGATAAGTTCCCTGACCCACCATTCAGTAGTTTCGCAATTGGCCCGTTCACAATTCACCTTTATGCACTGTGCATTTTGATTGGCATCGTTGTGGCCTACTTCATTGGCGCAGCTAGATTCAAGGCTCGTGGCGGAGATGCTGGAATACTTCTCGACGTTGTGCTCTGGGCAGTCCCATTTGGAATCGTCGGTGGACGTTTATTTCACGTTGCTACCCACCTAGGTGATTACTTCGGGCGTTACCCTTCGGTCCAGGAAACGTTCATGCACGTTATTGCTGTCTGGGAAGGCGGTCTAGCAATCTACGGCGCCGTCATTCTTGGTTTGGTTGGAGCGTGGATTGGCGCAAAACGCAGCGGAGTTCGATTCGTGAGCGTCCTCGACGCCTTGGCCCCCGGTGTGCTAATTGCACAGGGTGTCGGTCGCTGGGGCAACTACTTCAATCAAGAACTGTTCGGTCAGGCTACTGATCTTCCTTGGGGCCTGGAAATTCAAAAGACTGGAAACGCTGCTTTTCCAGCCGAATTCCCGCAGGGGACACTTTTCCACCCAGCCTTTCTTTACGAATTCACATGGAACATTTTGGGTGCGCTTGCGATCATCTGGATTGCCAGCCGACTAAAACTACAGTGGGGCAAGGTGTTCGCTCTTTACCTAGTCGTTTACTCAGTCGGTCGATTCTTCATCGAAGCCATCCGCCTAGACCCTAGCGAAGTATTCTTCGGATACCGCACCAACCAGTGGTCAGCAATTTTCGGAGTAATTCTTGGTGCGACTGTTTGGTATGTACAAGCAAAGCGTCATCCAGGAATTGAAGGTTCTGTCTACCTAAAGCCTCAGCCGGTTGAAGAAGCGGAAAAGTCACCAAGCAAATAGTCATTAGGTTAGACTTTTTAGGCAATTGAGCTAAGTTCCAAAGGGCCAGTGTTGTCCCTCCGATTCGATATTTATTGGGGAGTGCAACATGAGTGAAGTCTCTGCTTTCAAGCGCTTCAACACAGCACCCGACGCGACCGGTCTCTACGACCCAAGCCGTGACAAAGACGCTTGTGGTTTGGCAATGGTTGCCACCCTTCGTGGAACTGCAGGCCATGACATTATCGAGACAGCTCTTAACGCACTAACCAATCTTGAACACCGTGGAGCCGTCGGCTCCGATGCTGGTACCGGTGACGGGGCCGGAATTTTGTCTCAACTGCCAGACCGATTCCTGCGAAGCGTGGTCGATTTCGAACTCCCAAAATTGGGAACCTACGCTGCTGGATTGGTCTTTGTTCACCAGGATGATTCCGTCGAAGTATTTAAGGCAAGCTTTACAAACCTTGCAGATCAGCAGGGGCTAGATGTACTCGGGTGGCGAGAGGTTCCTGTTCGTCCAGAGGTTCTAGGTGATTTGGCTCGTGCCGCAATGCCGCAAATTGTTCAGGTCTTCGTCGGTGCAAGAGAACAACGTGACATGGACCTGGAGCGCTCACTATTTAAGCTTCGTAAGAAGTCCGAGCGAACCCTCGGCGCTTATCACTGCTCACTTTCATCAAAGACCATGGTCTACAAGGGAATGGTTACCACTCTCCAGTTAGAACCGTTCTATCCAGATTTGAGTGACACGAACTTTGAGTCAACGCTTGCGCTAGTTCACTCGCGATTCTCAACCAACACTTTCCCGTCTTGGCCTTTAGCTCACCCATTCCGATTAATCGCACACAATGGCGAGATCAACACTGTAAAGGGAAACCGAAACTGGATGGCAGCGAGGCAGTCGCAGCTAGCGTCCGAGTTACTTGGAGACCTAGATGGTCTTTTCCCAATCGTGACTCCAGACGGCAGCGACTCTGCTTCATTCGATGAAGTGGTCGAACTTCTTTACATGTCTGGTCGATCACTTCCGCACGCGATGATGATGATGATTCCGGAAGCTTGGGAAAAGCAAACCGACATCGACGCTGCCAGAAAGAGCTTCTACGAGTACCACAGCATGCTTATCGAGCCATGGGATGGACCGGCTGCAGTTATTTTCACTGATGGCTCGCTTGTTGGTGCGACCCTTGACCGCAATGGTCTTCGTCCCGGTCGTTATCTCGTAACTGAAGACGGTCTAGTGGTACTCGCCTCCGAAACCGGCGTCGCTGACATCGACCCTTCGAAAGTCGTACGCAAAGGACGCCTTCAGCCGGGGAAGATGTTCCTTGTCGACACCGTTGGTGGTCGTCTGATTGATGACGACGAAATCAAGTCAGAGATTGCTGCTCTTGAGCCTTGGGGTGAGTGGTTGGATGAGAACCGAATTAACCTCACCGACCTTCCAGAGCGTGAGCACATCGCACACACTGCATCTTCGGTAAACCGCCGTCAGCGCACCTTCGGTTACACCGAAGAGGAACTTCGAATCATGCTGGCTCCGATGGCCAAGAACGGAATCGAACCGATTGGCGCCATGGGCTCCGACACTCCGATTGCTGCCATTTCTGATCGTCCACGTTTGTTGTTCGATTACTTCGTTCAGCAATTTGCGCAGGTTACCAACCCACCCCTCGACTCGATTCGTGAAGAGGTAGTTACATCCCTCTCCACCGGTATTGGTCCTGAGTTGAACCTACTTGCCGCCACCCCGGAGCACGCACGACAGGTAATTCTGGATTTCCCAGTTCTCACTAACGATGAACTCGCCAAAATCAAGCACATTGACGAGCGTCCAGAACTTGGTTTCGCCTTCACCGTAAGAGGCCTGTACCGCGTTGAAACTGGTGATGAGGGTCTGGCCTCTAGAATTCGTGAGATTTTCGAAGAGGTTGATGAAGCTGTTTCAAACGGCGCTAAGTTCCTAATTCTTAGCGACCGAGACAGCAACCACGACCTTGCACCAATTCCGTCGTTGCTTTTGGTTAGCGCCGTTCATCACCACCTAATTAGAACTGGCAACCGTCCAAGGGTCGGTCTGGTTATTGAGGCTGGCGATGTTCGTGAAGTTCACCATGTTGCTGCACTCATCGGTTACGGCGCTGCAGCGGTAAACCCTTACCTCGCCATGGAAACCGTCGAACAGATGGTCAAGAGCGGCTACATCGCTGGGCTAACCATCGACAAGGCCATCTACAACCTACTCAAGGCACTTGGTAAGGGTGTTCTTAAGATCATGTCGAAGATGGGCATCTCAACCGTTTCCAGCTACGCTGGCGCGCAGTGTTTCGAGGCAATTGGTCTTTCTCAGGAATTTGTAGACACCTATTTCACCGGTACCACGAGCCAACTTGGTGGAATTGGTCTCGAGGTTATCCACACTGAAATTGCAGCTCGTCACCGCAGTGCATACCCATTGGAGAAGGCTGCAAATGCTCACGAGGAACTAGCCACAGGTGGCGAGTTCCAGTGGCGTCGTGATGGCGCACCGCACTTGTTCAACCCTGAAACAGTTTTCAAACTTCAGCATGCAACGCGCGAAAAGCGTTATGACATTTTCCGTGAGTACACCGGAATGGTCGACAACCAGGCCGAGCAGCTGATGACTCTCCGAGGTCTATTCATGCTTCGTGAAGGCGTTCGACCTGCGATTTCCATCGACGAAGTCGAGCCGATTAGTGAAATTGTCAAGCGCTTCTCTACCGGTGCGATGAGTTACGGCTCAATCTCACCAGAGGCGCATGAAACTTTGGCAATCGCCATGAACCAAATTGGTGGTAAGTCCAACACCGGTGAGGGTGGAGAAGATCTTGAACGTCTTTTGGACCCTAAGCGCAGAAGTGCCATCAAGCAGGTAGCTTCAGGTCGCTTCGGTGTCACCTCAATGTACTTGACTCACGCCGACGACATTCAGATCAAGATGGCACAGGGCGCTAAGCCTGGTGAAGGTGGTCAACTACCTCCGAACAAGGTCTACCCTTGGATTGCTCGTACGCGCCACGCTACCGCTGGTGTTGGCCTTATTTCCCCGCCTCCGCATCACGACATCTACTCAATCGAAGACCTGAAGCAACTTATCTTCGACTTGAAACGCGCTAACCGCGCAGCACGAGTGCATGTGAAGCTAGTGAGCCAGGTGGGAATCGGAACCGTTGCTGCTGGCGTTGCCAAGGCAAAGGCAGACGTGATTCTGGTCTCGGGTCACGACGGTGGTACCGGAGCCAGCCCTCTGAACTCTCTCAAGCACGCTGGAACTCCGTGGGAATTGGGACTCGCAGAAGCACAACAGACGCTTATCGCGAATGGTCTTCGAGGTCGTGTATCCGTTCAGGTAGACGGTCAGATGAAAACTGGGCGAGACGTCGTTATTGCGGCCCTTCTGGGTGCCGAGGAATACGGCTTTGCCACTGCACCGCTTGTTGTTGAAGGTTGCATTCTCATGCGCGTATGCCACCTGGACACCTGCCCGGTTGGTGTGGCAACTCAGAATCCGGAATTGCGCGCACGCTTTACTGGCAAGCCTGAGTTTGTGGTCAACTTCTTTGAGTTCCTAGCCCAGGAAGTTCGCGAATACTTGGCAGCACTCGGTTTCCGCTCAATCGCAGAAGCCATTGGACACAGTGAGCTCCTCGATGTCAACCGTGCAATCTCACACTGGAAGGCTGATGGCCTAGATCTAAGTCCGATCTTGGCGGCTCCTTCGGCTGGAGCAAACGCAGAAGTACGCAACGTGTCTTCGCAGGACCACGAATTAGAAAAGCACTTCGACCACAAACTCATTGCAGCTGCAAAAACTACTCTGGACGATGGCTCACCAGTGAAAATTTCATTGGACATCACAAACGTCGACCAGGCTGTGGGAACAATGCTCGGCAACGAACTCACCAAGCGATTTGGCGCCACCGGCTTAGCGGCTAACGCAATCGACGTAACATTGACCGGTTCGGCTGGTCAGTCCTTCGGTGCTTTCGTTCCTAGAGGAGTGAAGTTATCTCTGGTCGGCGATGCGAACGACTACGTTGGCAAGGGCCTATCCGGTGGAACCATTTCCGTACGTCCTTCACTTTCGGCAATTTTCCCTGCTGAACACAACACCATCGCTGGAAACGTCATCGGATACGGAGCCACCAGCGGCGAACTTTATCTTCGTGGAATTGTGGGGGAGCGCTTCCTAGTTCGAAACTCTGGCGCCACTGCTGTTGTTGAGGGAGTGGGAGATCACGCCCTTGAATACATGACCGGTGGTGTTGCTGTTATCCTCGGGCGAACCGGCCGCAACTTTGGTGCGGGTATGTCTGGTGGTGTTGCTTACGTTTACAAGCTTCGCGCGGACCATGTAAACCACGAAGCACTTGCTGCCGGGGAGTTGAAACTTCTCCAGTTGACCAACGACGATAAAGCACGCTTGCAAACACTTTTGGAATCGCACGTTGCAAATACAGATTCAAAGTTGGCTGCAGACATGCTTTCGAATTTTGAGTCGGTTGCAAATGATTTCACAGTCGTTGTGCCACGCGACTACGCGAACGTTTTGGAGATTCGTCGCATTGCGACGGATAACGGCGAAGATCCAGATAGTCCAGAAGTTTGGTCTCGAATTTTGGAGGTAACCAATGGCTGACCCTAGAGGTTTTCTCAAAGTAACCGAGCGCGAGACTGCAAAGCGTCGTCCGGTTGAAGTGCGAATTCGTGACTGGAAAGAAGTTTACGAACCACGTGATCCAGCAGTGATCTCAAAGCAGGCTTCTCGGTGCATGGACTGTGGTGTTCCGTTCTGTCACCAGGGTTGCCCGCTTGGAAACCTCATTCCTGAGTGGAACGATTTAGTTTGGCGCAAGGACCACAAGGGTGCCATCGACCGTCTGCACAAAACCAACAATTTCCCTGAATTCACCGGTCGTCTTTGCCCGGCTCCCTGTGAGAGTTCCTGCGTTCTAGGTATCAACCAGCCGGCAGTAACCATCAAAGAAATTGAAGTCTCGGTTATTGATCAGGCATTTGATGACGGTCTAGTCCTACCGCACGCGCCAGAGCGTTTAACGGGAAAAACTGTTGCCGTTGTTGGTTCTGGTCCAGCTGGTCTTGCTGCAGCTCAGCAGCTAACCCGTGCTGGCCACACCGTCGCAGTTTTCGAGCGCGACGACAAAATCGGTGGACTACTTCGCTATGGTATCCCTGACTTCAAGATGGAAAAGCACCACATTGATCGACGCATCGAGCAGATGACTGCCGAAGGAACTCGCTTCAGAACCGGACAAAACATCGGTGTCGACATCACCTGGGAAGAACTTCGTAGTCGTTACGATGCCGTACTCGTAGCAACCGGCGCAACACTTCCAAGAGATCTAGACGTTCCAGGACGTTCTCTGAACGGTGTTCACTTCGCCATGGACTACCTCGTGCAGTCAAACAAGGTGGTCGCTGGTCAATCGGTTGACAATCAAATTTCCGCTGATGGAAAACACGTAATCATTCTCGGTGGTGGAGACACCGGAGCCGACTGCCTTGGAACCGCAACACGTCAGGGCGCTCTTTCTGTAACCACTCTGGCAATCGGAAAGCAGCCAGCTTCTGAGCGCACACCTGGTCAGCCTTGGCCAACTTTTCCAACACTGTTTGAAGTGTCCAGCGCACATGAAGAATTTGGCGAGCGCAAGTACTTGGCTTCAACCGTTGAGTTCATTGGCGAAAATGGTCGAGTGACCGGAGTCAAGGTCGCAGACACCGAAATTATCGATGGAAAACGTGTTCCAAAGGCAGGCACCGAACGAGTACTTCCTGCAGACCTAGTTTTCCTGGCCCTGGGCTTTACCGGACCTGAGAACGAGCTCCTAAGCGCTCAGAGTGAAATCGCTTCTGATAACCGTGGCAACATCGCACGTAATTCGGATTGGGCGACTAATCTTGAGGATGTTTTCGTTGCTGGCGACGCAGGTCGAGGTCAGAGCCTAATTGTTTGGGCAATTGCTGAAGGTCGTGCCGCCGCCGCAGCGATTGATGAGTGGCTCACCGGCGAGACTGTACTTCCAAAACCAGTACGACCAACCGACCGACCAATTTCAATTTAGTAAAACCAAATCAAATGAAGAGGAAATAATGAGACGCGCAAAGATCGTCGCAACACTAGGCCCAGCAACTTCGAGCTATGAACAGATCAAGGGCATTGTCGACGCAGGTGTGAATGTGGCTCGAATGAACCTAAGCCACGGTTCGTACGACGTTCACGAAGCTGTCTACAAGAACGTACGTCAGGTTGCTGCAGACACCGGCAAGGCAGTTGCCGTATTGGTTGACCTTCAGGGTCCAAAGATTCGTCTGGCACGTTTCAAAGACGGTCCAGTAATGCTTGAAAAAGGCGCGACCTTCAAGATCACTATCGACGAGGTCGATGGCGATGTAAACATCTGTGGCACCACCTTCAAAGGTCTACCAGGCGATGTGAAGGTTGGCGATGCACTACTTATCGATGACGGCAAGGTTGGCCTTCGCGCGACCGCTGTCGACGACCGCACTGTAACCACCGTTGTTGAGGTCGCTGGTGTTGTGTCAAACAACAAGGGAATCAACCTTCCGGGCGTTGCTGTAAACGTTCCTGCACTATCGGAAAAAGACGAGGATGACCTTCGTTGGGCTTTGAAGCTCGGCGCCGACATGATTGCTCTTTCATTCGTTCGTGACGCGAAGGACATTGTCCGTGTTCACGAAATCATGCGTGAAGAGGGTGTGTTCATCCCAACCATCGCCAAGGTTGAAAAGCCACAGGCTGTGGCAGCTCTTGAAGAGATCATCGACGCCTTTGATGGCGTGATGGTTGCTCGTGGAGACCTTGGCGTAGAGCTACCTCTAGAGCAGGTCCCACTGGTTCAGAAGCGCGCGGTTGAACTTTGCCGACGCTGGGCAAAGCCGGTAATCGTGGCAACTCAGATGCTTGAATCGATGATCACCGCTTCTCGTCCGACTCGTGCGGAAGCCAGCGACGTTGCAAACGCCGTTCTTGATGGTGCCGATGCGCTGATGCTTTCAGGTGAAACCTCAGTGGGAGAGTTCCCGGTTGAGACCGTAGCAACGATGGCGAAAATCATCGAAGCCACCGAAGAAAACGGTATGGACCGTATCGCACCACTAGGTACCCGTCCGCACACTCACTCTGGAGCAGTATCTTTGGCAGCCGTCGAAATTGCTGAACTTCTAGCTCTCAAGTACGTATGTGTGTTCACCGAATCTGGAGACTCGGTTCGCCGCGTGTCACGTCTTCGCTCGAATGTTCCAATTTTGGCTTTTACGCCAAATGAGAAGATCCGCAACCGACTCGCATTGGTTTGGGGTGCAGAGACTTTCCTAGTGGAGCCTGTAAAGCACACTGACCAGATGATCAAGCAGGTTGAGGACGTCGTAGTAGGTCTTGGCAAGGGCAAGGACGGCGACGAACTTGTTGTAGTTGCCGGAACCCCACCTGGTGTTTCAGGCTCAACCAACTCGCTGCGAGTACACCGTATCGGTGAGCCAACTCACAACTAGTAGCTGTGAAAAAAGGTCGGACCAAATGGTCCGACCTTTTTCTTTGTGCCGAGAGTGGGACTTGAACCCACACGTCTTTCGACAAAGCATTTTGAGTGCTCCGCGTCTGCCATTTCGCCATCCCGGCCAACACAACTTTTCAATAATAGCCGAAGTCATTCGGCTAGGCTTGTTCGCATGAGTGAAACAACCGTAAAACGAGTTCTGGTCGCAGAAGACGAAGCGCTCATTCGCATGGACATCGTGGAGACTCTTCGCGATAGCGGTTACGACGTAGTTGGTGAAGCTGCCGATGGTCAAGAAGCTGTTGAGCTTGCAACTGAACTCACTCCAGACTTAGTGGTCATGGACATCAAGATGCCTCGAATGGATGGCATTACAGCGGCGAAGCAACTAGCCGAAATGCACATTCCGGTTGTACTACTTACCGCGTTTTCACAAAAAGAACTCTTCGAGCAGGCGGCCCAAGTTGGCGCCATGGCCTACGTTGTAAAGCCTTTCAATCCAAACGATTTACTTCCGGCAATCGAGATTGCTTTGCACCGCCACTCAGAGCTTCGCGCTTTGGAGCTTGAAGTGGCCGACCTCAGCGACCGCCTGGAGACCCGTAAGTTGATTGAGCGCGCAAAGGGACTATTACTTTCCAAGAAATTGGTTCCAGACGAGCCTGAGGCTTTCCGCTGGATTCAGAAGGCATCGATGGATCGCCGTCTAACCATGCGCGACGTTGCCAAAACCATCATCGAGCAGCTTGCGGAAAAGGCTTAGTTCTTCTTTTCCCTAATTAGGTTGGTAATTCGAACCGTGCTGAGTCGGTTCTCAGCGTCGTCGTAGCAAACGATTTCGTGGACAGTCAATGTTTTTCCTAGCGAAATCGGCACACAAATAGCTTTCACGTGTCCCTTGGTGGCCGATCTGCTGTGAGAGGCGTTGATTTCAATACCCACAGCGACTTTTCCTAGGGTGTGAGCCCAGACGTTTGCCGCGAGGCTTCCCAGGGTTTCGCCAAGAACCAAATATGCGCCACCATTTACCAAGCCGAGAGGCTGACGGTTGCCTTCGACCGGCATTGTCGCGACGGTCTGCTCGACGCTTAGTTCAAGAAGTTCAATGCCCATGCGTTCTGCGAGTTCGCCAAGACCGCGCTTCTCCATAAGAGATTTGGCTTCATCTGAGAGTTTGATTTCTGTCAATCCAAATTCCTTTCGCAGGTGGGAAGTAGGCTTACTTCATGACCGATAGTCCAAAGCCTACCCTGCTCCTTATTGACGGGCACTCTTTGGCCTTTCGTGCCTTTTACGCATTGAGCCCAGACAGCTTTCGAGCACCAAACGGTCAACACACGAATGCGGTGCATGGTTTCATCTCAATGCTTTTGAACATTCTCGGTGCCGAGAAGCCAACCCACATTGCTGTTGCTTTTGATCTCTCCAGAGAGTCGTTCAGAACAGTTGAGTATCCTGCATATAAGGGCACCAGAGGCGAGACCCCACCAGAGTTCAACGGTCAAACCGAATTACTTCACGAAACCCAGGCCGCGATGAACATTCGCACGTTCACTCGTGAGAATTATGAAGCCGACGACGTGCTTGCTTCGTTTGCAGATCAGGCCGCTGATCAGGGTTTCCGCGTGCTGCTCGTGTCCGGAGACCGAGACACCTTCCAGTTAATTCGGCCGGAAACCACAATCCTTTACCCGGTCAAGGGTGTTCTGAACCTTGCACGAATGGATGACGCAGCCGTCTTCGAAAAGTACGGCATTCACGCAAAGCAGTACCCTGACATGGCGGCTCTGGTCGGGGAGGCGAGCGACAACCTAATCGGAGTTCCCTCGGTAGGTCCAAAGACTGCGGCCAAATGGATTACCGAGTACGGAAGCCTCGACGGAATTCTTGCCAACGCGCATCTAATCGGTGGCAAAGTTGGTGAGCAGCTTCGAGAACACCAGGGTAACGCTGTTCGCAATCGCCGGCTAAATCACCTAGTGCGCGATCTAGACCTTGGCGTAGATTTCCAGGACCTCAAATTGGTTGGAGTCAACGAAGCTTCCGTTCGAGAGGTGTTTGCTCGTCTGGGCTTCAAGAGCCTCACCGAGCGTGTGCTGAAACTCAAGGGTGCAACGGAAGCCTCCAACTCCACTGACGAACCACTGGAGGCTGCCAGTCCGTTTGAAACGTTGGTAGCCCCATCGGTAAAGAATTTAGACTCCGATGACCTAGATAGCTGGCTTGGCTCTCGTAAAACGGCTATCGCTGTCGCCTTCGGCGAGACTTTTGGAGCGTATGACGGCACCGAATTGGTCGAATCCGCGTCGGTCCCGTGGGCCTGGCTTGCGAGTGAAGAACCTAAGGTAATTTTTGATTCGAAGAATCGCCTACGCGATGCTCTTACCGCCGGTTTCGAGCTACGCGGTGTTATTGCCGACCCTCTGCTTGAAACCTATTTGATTGACCCGCTTCGTCGCGATTACTCCCTTCTGAAGATTTGTGAAGACCTTCTAGGCTTCATCCCTGAAGCACCTGAGTCTGTAACTCAAGCACTGCTTGCTTGGTTGACTCAGCTTTTGCACGAAAACCTGGTGCCAAAGCTTGAAGCCACCGAACAACTCAGCGTTCTCAACGAAATTGAACTACCGACTTCTCGCACCTTAGGGCACATGGAGAACCTAGGGGTCAGCGTTGACGGCTCTCGCCTGGAGGTGCTGTCTCAGGAACTCGGCGAGCGCATCGCGCAAGTTCAGGCGGAAGCATTTGCCATCATCGGTAAAGAGATCAATCTAAGTTCTCCAAAGCAATTGCAAACGGTCTTATTTGAAGATTTGGGCATGACCGGCACCAAGTCTGTGAAGACTGGTTTCTCAACGAATGCGGAATCACTTGCCACGCTGTTTGAACAAACTGGCCACCCATTCCTTGAAAAGCTTCTGGAACACCGTGAAGTCACCAAAATGCGCCAGATGGTGGAAATCATTGTCAAGGGCATTGCCGCCGACGGCCGAGTTCACACCAGCTATGTACAGACTGGCACCTCTACCGGTCGTCTTTCTTCCGAGAACCCAAACCTTCAAAACATTCCTATTAAGAGCGAAATCAGCAAAACAATTCGCGATTGCTTCCGCGTGGGTGAAGGCTTTGAAACTTTACTTACCGCCGACTATTCGCAAATTGAAATGCGAATCATGGCTCACCTGTCAGGCGATGACGGCCTTATCGAGGCGTTCAATGCAGGGGAGGACCTACACCGTTTTGTTGGTGCCCGCGTCTTTGGAGTAACTCCTGCCGAGGTAACGCCAGCCATGCGCTCAAAGGTGAAGGCTATGAGTTATGGTCTGGTCTACGGTTTGAGTGAGTACGGTCTCGCCAAGCAGCTAAAGATCAGCAATGGTGAAGCTAAACAACTAATGAACGATTACTTCGACCGATTCGGTGGCGTACGCACCTATCTCGCATCTGTGGTCGATGGAGCCAAACTCAACGGCTACACCGTAACTACCTTCGGCCGCCGCCGTCCTTTTGATGACCTGAAGTCTCCAATCTTCCAAATCCGTGAGAATGCTAGGCGCGCGGCGCTAAATGCGCCAATTCAGGGCACTGCAGCCGACATCATGAAACTTGCCATGATCCAGATTGACCAAAAGATGCAGGAAGGCAATTTCAAGAGCCGAATGCTTCTCCAGGTTCACGACGAATTGGTGTTTGAAGTGGCGGCAGGGGAGTTGGATTCACTTCGAGAGCTTGTGGTCGGTCAGATGCAGCATGTTGTGAAACTGAGCGTGCCTCTGGACGTCCATGTCGGAGTAGGAAAAACGTGGGAAACTGCCGGCCACTAGCGATTGCCCTGTTTGCAATTAGGCATTAGGCTGGTAGAAGTGCTGTTTGGCACTAATCCTTATCCATCGCTTGAACGGGAAACTGTTTAAGCCTGAGCATGTCCGTTGAGTAAAACAAAATATGACTAACACCCCAAAGGCTGTCAAGCAGGTAGCCGTTAACGACATTGGTTCTGCTGAAGACTTTCTAGCAGCTGTCGAAAAAACCCTAAAATTCTTCAACGATGGCGACCTAATCGCCGGTACCGTTGTCAAGATTGACCGCGACGAGGTTCTACTCGACGTTGGTTACAAGACCGAAGGTGTAATCCCTTCTCGTGAGCTTTCAATCCGCCACGACGCAGACCCAAGCGACATTGTTGCTGTTGGTGACTCAATCGAAGCCCTTGTTCTTCAGAAGGAAGACAAAGAAGGCCGCCTAATCCTTTCCAAGAAGCGTGCACAGTACGAGCGCGCATGGGGCGATGTTGAGAAGGTTAAGAACGAAGATGGCACCGTTGAAGGTACCGTTATCGAAGTTGTTAAGGGTGGTCTAATCGTTGACATCGGTCTACGTGGATTCCTTCCTGCCTCTCTAATCGAACTACGCCGTGTTCGCGACCTAGGTCCATACCTAGGCCAGAAGGTTGAAGCCAAGATTCTTGAGCTAGACAAGAACCGCAACAACGTTGTTCTTTCTCGCCGCGCACTTCTTGAGGAGAGCCAGGCTGCTGGCCGCACCACCTTCCTTGCTGACCTTGCAAAGGGACAGATCCGTACCGGTGTGGTTTCTTCGATCGTCAACTTCGGTGCATTCATCGATCTTGGTGGCGTAGACGGTCTAGTGCACGTTTCTGAGCTTTCATGGAAGCACATCGAACACGCTTCTGAGGTTGTTGAAATTGGCCAGGAAGTAACTGTTGAGGTTCTAGAAGTCGACCAGGACCGCGAGCGTGTATCGCTTTCGCTCAAGGCAACTCAGGAAGACCCATGGCAGGTATTTGCTCGTACCCACGCAATCGGACAGTACGCTCCAGGTAAGGTCACCAAGTTGGTTCCTTTCGGTGCATTCGTTCGCGTTGCCGACGGCATCGAGGGTCTAGTTCACATCAGCGAACTTTCGGCTAAGCACATTGAGCTAGCTGAGCAGGTTGTCTCGGTAAACCAGGACGTATTCGTCAAGGTCATCGACATCGACCTAGAGCGTCGCCGCATTTCACTATCGCTAAAGCAGGCTAACGAAGAGGTTGACCCAGAGGGCACCGAATTCAACCCAGCACTTTACGGTATGGCTGCTGACTACGATGACGCCGGCCAGTACAAGTACCCAGAAGGTTTCGACTCAACCACCAACGAGTGGAAGCCTGGCTACGAGGAAGCTCGCGCCAAGTGGGAGAAGGAATACGCAGAAGCTCACGCCCGTTGGGAAGAACACAAGCGTCAGGTCAAGGCTGCCAACGAGCTAGCTGCAACCCTTCCAGACACCGCTCCTGCTGGCGACAGCAACGCAAGCTACTCGAGCGAAGGCAACGCCGACGCAGGTACTCTTGCTGCCGACGAATCGCTTGCAGCGCTTCGCGACAAGCTAAAGAGCGCCGAGTAACATCATCTGAAAAACTTTGGGCCGATCCTTATTGGGTCGGCCCAAAGTCTTTAACTAGGCTGGTCATATGTTTTTAGTTGGGCTTACGGGTGGCATTGCCGCTGGTAAAAGCACCGTGGCCGAGCTATGGGCGTCGTTGGGTGCTGAAGTTATTGACGCCGATGACCTAGCCCGTCGAGTTGTTGAACCTGGTTCAGAAGGTTTGGGGCAGATCGTTGAAACCTTTGGCGCCAAAGTTTTGAACCCGGATGGCACTCTAAATCGAGGCGAACTTGCCAAGCTCGTTTTCCATGACTTCGCTCTCCGAAAGAAGCTTGAGTCAATTACGCACCCGCTCATTCGAGACTTGGCGCAGGGGCTTATCAACAATTCACATGCCGACATCGTGGTTTACGTGATTCCCCTGCTGGTCGAGAGTAAGTCGGATCTTGATTTTGACTATGTTGTCACTGTTGAAGCACCTCAGCCAGATCAACTTCAACGCATGGTCGAGAATCGCGGTATGTCAGAGGAAGAGTCGCTTGCCAGAATAAAGGCGCAGGCCACACCTGCCGAACGCGCCAATGTTGCAGACCGGATTCTGAGCTCCAACCAGTCTTTGTCGTTACTTCTGAACGATGCGAAGGTCCTTTTCAAAGACATTGAGCGAATGGCAAAAGAAAAGGCGCAGAATAATGTCGGTTGAAGCCAAGCGTCAGGTTTTCCCATTTGAGGTTATAAGCGAGTACAAGCCATCTGGTGACCAGCCAACCGCTATTGCAGAACTCACAGCACGGCTAAACGCCGGCGAGAAGGACATCGTACTGCTAGGAGCCACAGGTACCGGAAAATCTGCCACAACTGCCTGGCTGATTGAACAAGTCCAGCGGCCAACTCTGGTGCTTGCGCACAATAAGACCCTGGCCGCCCAACTGGTTAACGAATTTCGCGAACTACTTCCAAACAACGCGGTTGAGTACTTCGTTAGTTACTACGACTATTACCAGCCAGAGGCGTATGTTCCTCAGACTGACACTTTTATCGAAAAGGACTCTTCAATCAACGAAGAGGTAGAACGACTTCGCTACAAAGCCACTATGAGTCTTTTGTCCAGACGCGATGTCGTCGTAGTTTCAACGGTTTCATGCATCTATGGTCTTGGTGCTCCAGCCGAATACCTAAATCAATCTGTTTCGCTTCAGGTTGGAGATCGAATCGACCGAGACGACCTGATTCGTAAGTTCGTAGATCTTCAATACAAGCGAAATGATTTCGACTTCTCCCGAGGCAACTTCCGTGTGAAGGGCGACACGGTTGAGATCATTCCGGTCTACGATGAGCTCGCCACTCGAATTGAATTCTTCGGTGACGAAATTGAGGCTATCTACTCGCTCTCGGCTCTAACCGGTGAAATCGTTGCCACGGTGCCACACGTGGCCATTTTCCCAGCCAGTTATTACGTTGCTCCGCCGGAGCAGATGGGTAGAGCGATTGAGGCGATTGAAGATGAACTTGCTGCACGTCTCAAAGAATTAGAGGGACAAGGCAAACTCCTTGAGGCTCAGCGACTCAAAATGCGCACCACCTTTGACCTGGAAATGATTCGGGAGCTTGGTTTTTGCTCAGGTATTGAAAACTATTCACGCCACATTGACGGACGTGAGCAGGGGAGTGCTCCTAGTTGCCTACTTGATTTCTTCCCTGACGACTTCTTGATGGTCATCGACGAATCGCACGTGACCGTACCTCAAATTGGCGCCATGTATGAAGGCGATTCGAGTCGCAAGAGAACCCTCGTCGAACACGGCTTTAGGCTCCCATCGGCGCTTGATAACCGTCCACTCAAATTCTCAGAGTTTGAGGAAAGGGTTGGGCAGACTGTCTATCTTTCGGCAACCCCTGGAAAGTACGAACTCGCACGCGGTGATGGCTTCGTCGAACAAATCATTCGACCAACCGGACTTGTCGACCCAAAGATTGTAATCAAGCCAATCAAGGGTCAGGTAGATGATCTACTTGAAGAGATTCGTATTCGAGCTGGCAAAGACGAGCGCGTTCTGGTTACCACTCTTACCAAGAAGATGGCCGAGGACTTAACCGAGTTCTTCACCGAGGCAGGCGTCCGAGTGCGATACCTGCACAGCGATGTCGATACCCTGAGGCGTGTTGAACTCCTGACCGAGCTACGTGCGGGTGTTTACGACGTACTGGTAGGTATCAACCTCCTTCGCGAAGGTCTTGACCTTCCAGAAGTCTCACTGGTTGCAATTCTTGACGCCGACAAGCAAGGCTTCCTTCGCTCTGCCACTTCATTGATTCAGACGATCGGTCGAGCCGCACGAAACGTTAACGGCGAAGTTCACATGTACGCCGACAAGCTCACCCCAGCGATGGAACAGGCAATCGATGAGACCGATCGACGCCGTGCTAAACAAGTTGCCTACAACACGCTTCACGGCGTAGACCCGCAACCGCTAAGAAAGAAGATCGCAGACCTAACCGATCAAATTCACCGCGAAGAGGTCGACACCGCCACTTTGGTTGAATCACTGCGGGCTGGTAAGAGCAAGGGCAAGGCAAGAAACGGTAAAACCAAGGATGTCGACGAATTGGTAAACACCGTATTGGAATTGGAAGCCGAAATGCGCCAGGCGGCGGCCGAACTTCAGTTTGAACTAGCGGCACGATTGCGTGATGAAGTTTCAGATTTGAAACGAGTGCTCCGCGACTTCGACACCCACGCCTAAGAATTAGACTTCTAAGGTGAGTCAACTAAACGCCGAAAACAAACTGCACGTAAAAGGTGCCAGGGTCCACAATCTTAAGAACATTGATTTGGAAATTCCTCGCGACTCACTCGTTGTCTTTACCGGATTGAGCGGCTCTGGAAAGTCATCCTTAGCTTTCGACACAATCTTTGCTGAAGGTCAGCGTCGTTACGTTGAATCACTTTCGGCCTACGCGCGTCAGTTCCTCGGCCAAGTAGATCGCCCAGATGTTGACTTCATCGAAGGACTTTCGCCGGCTGTATCAATCGACCAAAAATCTACAAACCGTAATCCTCGCTCAACTGTTGGAACAATCACTGAAATCCACGACTACCTAAGACTTTTGTGGGCTCGTATCGGTGTTCCTCACTGTGCCGAGTGTGGCGAGAAGATCGTCAAGCAAACCCCGCAGCAGATTGTGGACCAGCTACTGGAACTGCCGGAAGGAACCCGCTTCCAAATCTTGGCTCCGATTGTCACGCAGAAGAAGGGTGAATTCGTCGACCTTTTCTCGTCGCTGACGAGTCAGGGCTTCTCCCGCGTGACCGTTGACGGAGAAACAATCCAACTGGCCGATGCAAAACCTCTCAAGAAGACTTTCAAACACGACATTTCAGTAGTAGTGGACCGGCTTGTATCCAAATCCGACATTGTTCAAAGACTTACCGATTCGGTGGAGACAGCGCTGAAACTAGCCGGCGGACGCTTGATTTTGGACCTCGTAGATGAAAAGGGTTCAGATTCAAAACGCAGTTTCAGCGAGAAGATGTCTTGCCCAAACGAACACGAGTTGACGCTCACCGAAATCGAACCACGCACCTTTTCCTTCAACGCACCATTCGGAGCTTGCGTTGCTTGCAGCGGTCTCGGCACCAAGATGGCTGTTGAACCGGAACTTGTTATCGGAGATCCAAGTGCCAGCATCAACGAAGGCGTTCTGCTTCCTTGGTCAACGCCAGGTAAGGGGCTCTACGGATTCTTTACGCGAATTCTAACCAGCCTCGCCGAGGAACTTGAGTTCTCGCTAGATGCACCTTGGAATACGCTCAGCGAGGATGTTCGAGAGGCTGTTCTTCACGGAAACAACTTCGACGTGAAGGTGAAGTGGAAGAACAAGTACGGTCGTGAACTTCGTTATACCTCTGGCTTTGAAGGTGTACTCACCTACATTGAACGCAAGTGGCTAGAAAGCGAAAACGATTTCCAACGAGGACGTTGGTCCGGTTTCCTTCGCGAAATCCCGTGTGCCGCTTGTGGTGGCTCTCGTCTCAAGCCGGAAGTGCTCGCAGTAAAGGTTCACGGAAGCTCTATCGCCGACGTAGCAAGTTTGAGTCTCAGAGACTGCAGTGCTTTTTTCACAAACCTCAAGCTAGACGAGCGTGAAGGAAAAATCGCTGCCCAAGTACTTCGCGAAATCCAAGCCCGCCTGGTCTTCCTGCTCAATGTTGGACTCGATTATCTAAGTCTTGAACGTGCAGCTGGCACGCTGAGTGGCGGTGAGGCGCAAAGAATCCGCCTTGCTACCCAAATTGGATCCGGGCTTACCGGAGTTCTTTATGTTCTAGACGAACCTTCAATCGGTCTTCACCAGCGCGACAACCGCAGACTGATTGAAACCTTGATCAAACTTCGCGATCTCGGCAACACGCTCGTTGTTGTTGAACACGATGAAGACACGATTCGGGCATCCGACTGGGTTGTCGACATCGGACCTGGAGCCGGTGTTCACGGAGGAGAAGTAGTTCACTCCGGTACATATAAAGAAATCTTGACCAACAAGAACTCAGTAACCGGCGCATATCTCTCCGGTCGCATGAAGATCGAGGTTCCAGCAACTCGTCGACCAATCGATCCAAAGCGCAAGCTGAAAGTTGTTGGCGCCAGGGAAAACAATCTAAAGAATGTTGACACCGAATTTCCGCTCGGAGTACTGACTGCAGTTACCGGAGTGAGCGGCTCAGGAAAGTCATCTCTTGTAAACGACATCCTCTACCAAGTCCTCGCTAACGGACTGAATGGGGCCAAGGGTGTTCCTGGTAAGCACACCAGAATTGAAGGTCTTGAGCACCTCGACAAGGTAGTTCACGTTGACCAGGCTCCAATCGGGCGTACACCGAGGTCAAACCCAGCCACGTACACCGGCGTCTTTGACCACATACGAAAGCTGTTCGCCGAAACAACCGAAGCTAAGGTACGCGGTTACCAGCAGGGAAGATTCTCTTTCAACGTGAAGGGCGGTCGCTGCGAAGCATGTAGCGGCGATGGCACGCTTCGCATCGAAATGAACTTCCTTCCCGACGTCTACGTTGCTTGCGAAGTTTGTCATGGAGAGCGTTACAACCGCGAGACCCTGCAGGTTCGCTACAAGGGCAAGAACATCTCCGAAGTATTGGAGATGCCAATCGCCGAAGCAGCTGAGTTCTTTGCCCCAGTTTCGGCTATCGCCAGATACCTCGACACGCTGGTTTCGGTTGGTCTTGGTTACGTTCGTTTAGGGCAGTCGGCTACAACACTTTCCGGCGGTGAAGCACAGCGCGTTAAGTTGGCAACAGAACTTCAAAAGCGCAGCAATGGTCGCTCAATTTACGTCCTAGATGAACCAACTACGGGTCTTCACTTTGAAGACACCCGCAAGTTACTCGAAGTTCTAAATAGCTTGGTCGATAAAGGCAACACCGTTATCGTCATCGAGCACAACCTTGATGTGATCAAGTGTGCCGACTGGCTGATTGACATGGGTCCAGAGGGCGGCGCCGGAGGTGGCTTAGTTATTGCAGAGGGTACGCCTGAGCAAGTATCTAAGATGACTCAGAGCTTTACAGGCGGATTCCTGAAAGAACTTCTCTAACCAAAATGTCAGCGACTCGAAGTTGGTTTCCTAACACCGAGACAATTCCGGTAGACCCTGGTGTATACCGATGGTTCGATGAAAATGATCGAATTCTCTATGTTGGAAAGGCCAAGAACCTTCGAGCTCGACTGACCAGCTACTTTGCAAAGCCCGAGACACTTCACGAACGAACTCGGAGAATGGTTCAATCGGCCACGAGGATTGACTGGACCATTGTTAAAACTGAATTCGAGGCACTGCAACTCGAATTCACTTGGATCAAACAATTCAACCCACCCTTCAACGTTCAATTTCGAGACGACAAGTCCTATCCGTATCTCGCAATCTCCTTTGAAGAAGAGTTCCCAAGGGTCTTTTCAACTCGCACTAGGAAACCAGGTGGAACCAAATACTTTGGTCCTTATACTCAAGCGTGGGCAATCCGGGAAACCATCGACGGTCTCCTGCGGGTCTTTCCAATGCGCAGTTGCAGTAAGTCCACCTTTGACGCGGCAGAGCGAAGCAATCGTCCTTGCCTTCTAGCCGAAATTGGCAAATGTTCTGCACCGTGCGTCAGTCGGATTTCGCAAGACGAACACCGTCAGTTAGCTAATAGATTCTCATCTTTCGTTAGTGGAGCCGACACATCGTATGTGGCTTCATTGAGGCAGCGAATGATCGAAGCCTCTGAGGCCGAACAGTATGAACTGGCGGCGAAATTTAGAGACCAAATTGGCGCATTGGAAGCCGTGAGCGCTAAAAGTGCCGTGGTCTTCGAAGACAACGCTTCGGCCGATGTGTTTGCAGTTGCTATGGACGGCTACACTGCAGCCGTCAACATGTTCAAGGTGCGCGATGGTCGAATCCGCGGCGCCAAAGGGTGGGTAGTCGACTTAGAGCTAGAACGCACCCTCCCAGAACTTATTGAATACACACTTCAGAACAGTTATTCGGCGGAGGAAGACGATTTTCCTAAAGAAGTTATTGTTCAAGAATTGCCTGTTGATCACACCGAGATTGAGCGCTGGTTGTCTCAGGCCAAGGGATCGAAGATAGCGATACGTGTTGCAATGCGTGGAGACAAGAAGTCGCTACTTGAGACGGCAATAACTAATGCTGAACACTCACTTCGAAATGTGAAGTTGAAGCGCGCAACAGACTTCACGTCCCGATCGGTAGCACTGTCGAACCTGCAAGATGCACTTGGGCTGGCTAAGGCACCCCTAAAGATCGAATGTTTCGACGTTTCCCACCTAGCCGGTACAGGAATTGTTGCATCCAAGGTTGTTTTCGTAGACGGGCGTCCACAGAAAGACCTCTATAGAAGGTATTCGCTCGCCTCTGCTACCGATGACACCGATGCCATGAACCAAGTTCTTGCCAGACGGTTCAAGAGCATGTTGGACGATGACTCAAAACCTGACTTGATTGTGGTTGATGGTGCAGGACCTCAGGTTTCGGCCGCCTCAAAAGCGGCCAGAGCCTCTGGCATCGAGGACCTTCCAATTGTTGGAATTGCAAAGAGACTAGAGGAGCTGTGGCAACCAGGGAACCAATTCCCAGTGATTCTTGCTAGAGCCAGTGACGAACTCTATCTAATTCAGCATCTTCGTGACGAGGCTCACCGTTTTGCTATCGGGCACCAGAGACTGAAGCGCAAAGCTACCATTGCTTCGATTCTCGAAGAAATCCCAGGTCTCGGCCCAAACCGCGTCCGACTACTACTGAAACACTTCGGCTCTGCGATTCGAGTTCGTCAGGCAACTATTGAGGAACTTAGTGATATTCCTGGAATTGGAGCCGGATTGGCGACTGCCATCCACGAGGCCCTCGCTAAATAGGTTTCCTTTTATCTCTCGGCGTGTCGCTCTTGCTTATAGACTTTTGGGCAGGAGGAATCGAAGCTATGAGCAGTCACGAACTAATCGTCGTCACCGGCATGTCGGGCGCCGGCAGATCAACGGTTGGTAACGCTCTGGAAGATCTTGGATGGTATGTCGTAGACAATCTTCCACCGCAGATGCTCGCTCCGATTTCGGATCTTTTTTCTCTTGCCAAGACACCGCTTCCAAAACTTGCTGTTGTCATCGACGTGCGCGGACGCGAGTTTTTCACAGAACTGTTAGACAGCCTTGCTCAATTGCGCGGACGCGAGATTAATCTTCGTCTTGTTTTCCTCGAGGCAACCGATAGCGCACTGGTTAAGCGATTCGAGAATGTTCGACGTCCACACCCGCTCCAGGCAGATGGCACTTTGCTAGACGGAATTGCGGCCGAGCGCCAGCAGTTACTGGCTGTTCGCGAGAGTGCTGACATCATCATCGACACCTCTGACCTAAACATTCACCAGTTGAGCAATGTGACCTCCGAACATTTCAGCTTCGACCAGGCCAAAAAGCTTAGAGTCATCGTGGAATCTTTCGGATTCAAATACGGAACACCGACCGATGCAGATCTAATCGCCGACGCCCGATTCATCCCTAATCCCTTTTGGAAAGAAGAACTTCGTCCATTCACTGGCGAGGATCAAGCCGTGAGCGATTACGTTCTAAGCGCTGATGGCGCACAGGAATTCATTGAGAACTATGTTTCTGCATTGAAACCAGTTCTCAAGGGATACGTGAACGAAAACAAACGGTACGCAACAATTGCGATTGGTTGCACTGGCGGCAAACATCGGTCGGTTGCGGTTTCAAGACGGATTGCCCATTTACTCGAACAACTGCCAGATATTTCGGTAACTTTAAAGCACCGCGACTTGGGAAGGGAGTAGAAGGTGGCACTTACAGCAGATTTGAAATATGAACTTGCTCGCTTGAAGCCGACCGCTGGGGAACTACGTCTCGCAGAGTTGTCAGTAATCCTTAGATTCACAGCCTCCGTACACGTCGTGAACGCGACTATGATTCTTGAAGCCGAATTCGACTCTTCACAACTAGCGAATCGTGTGAAGTCAGAGCTGAAAGACCTCTTCGGCATCGAATCCAAAGTTGACATTCTTCATGCAACCGGTATCCGTAAGGCTTCGCGCCACAACCTCAGAGTTTTGAAACAAACTGATTTACTGATTAGACAGACCGGCCTTTACTACCCGACCGGGAAGCCGGTTCGTGGCATCCACTCTCGTTTCATTTCCGACTCGGCTGAGGTGGCCGCCGCCGTTTGGCGAGGCGCTCTGCTGGCTCACGGGTCACTTACCGATCCTGGTCGTTCATCATCTCTTGAAGTATCGTGCCCAAGCAACGAGGCGGCTTCGTCGCTTGTTGGATTGGCAAAACGACTTGGCATCAGTGGTGCAAAGTCACGCGAAGTCAGGGGAGTGCACCGCGTGGTTATTCGCGAGGGTGACGAAATCTCGCTGCTTCTAAAGCTCATTGGCGCAACCTCAATCCAAGAAAAGTGGGATGCCCTGCGGGTGAAGAAGGAAGTTCGCACTTCTGCCAACAGACTTGCGAACTTCGACGACGCAAACTTGCGCCGATCGGCTCAGGCGGCGGTTGCAGCAGGAGCACGTGTTGCCAGAGCGTTAGAGATTCTCGGCCCGGACATCCCAGCTCATTTGAAGTATGCCGGCGAGCTAAGGCTCCAGCACAAGGCAGCGTCACTCGATGAACTTGGCCACCTAGCGTCGCCACCGATGACTAAGGACGCAGTTGCCGGCCGCAT